>NZ_JAADJW010000033.1:0-57665 GCF_010092875.1 Vibrio sp. LB10LO1 | reverse complement strand
TCGAAATGTTTGGTTTCACTGTAGAAAACGTAGTGAACACAGCAAAAGAACTGCTGGCGTAATTTAGCGTTAGAAATGAAAAACCGAGCGTTAATGCTCGGTTTTTTTGTGCCTATTCAAATTCTTTTCCCCAATTGTCTTTCTCTTTGTGTCCACATTCCTTGCAGGTGACATAGCGATCCATATCGTAATAGTGACCGCCGTTCAGCAGGGTATGAGCCCAAAGCTTTAACGTTCCAAGAATTGATTTATCCGTATCATAACGACTTGGTTTACGGACCAGCACTTCAGAGTGTGGTGTTTCTCTATTGCATCGCTTGCAAAAGTGAGCAGCGGGAAAACCTGACATACGCATTTCCTTTGGTGGTCAAACAAGGAGCTAAAGTGCCAAGTGAAATACGCGAGGTCAGAAATTAATATATTTCTGGTGTGAATGTATTGTGAAGTGAAAAGATAGTTTACCTCGAGGTAGATCACTTACTTAATGCGCTCAGCCTCCGTATCAGGTACTATCTGTGACACGAATTTTTGGTGAGGCGAAGGATAAATGCTAAAAGTTGCGATCAATGGATTTGGACGTATCGGTCGTAATGTACTGCGAGCAGTATATGAGAGCGGTAAGCATCAGCAGATAAAAGTTGTGGCGGTTAATGAACTCGCGCAACCCGAAGCGATGGCACATCTTCTTCAATATGACACCAGTCATGGCCGCTTCGGAAAGAAAATCTCGCACGACCAAGAGCACCTCTATGTTCACCACGACAGTAGCGAATACGATCCCATTAGAATCCTTCACCTTGCTGAAATTGAACTCTTGCCATGGCGAGACTTAGAAGTCGACATTGTACTCGATTGTACAGGTGTTTTCGGCTCGCAAGCAGACGGCCAAGCTCATATTGAAGCTGGCGCGCAAAAAGTTCTGTTTTCACATCCTGGCGCAAGCGATCTCGATAACACCATTATTTACGGTGTGAACCACGAAACCCTCAAAGATGAGCACCGCGTGGTGTCCAATGGTTCATGTACCACCAACTGTATCGTTCCGATCATCAAAGTATTAGATGAGGCCTTTGGCATTGAGTCTGGCACCATCACCACGATTCACTCTTCAATGAACGATCAGCAAGTTATCGACGCTTACCACAATGATTTACGTCGTACGCGTGCAGCTAGTCAATCCATCATTCCAGTCGATACTAAGTTGCATAAGGGTATTGAAAGAATCTTCCCGAAATTTTCCAACAAATTCGAAGCAATTTCGGTTCGAGTTCCGACAGTTAACGTCACTGCGATGGATTTAAGTGTCACAATTAGTACAAATGTGAAAGTTAATGACGTAAATCAAACCATTGTTAACGCATCTCAGTGTACATTACGTGACATTGTTGACTATACTGAATCGCCGCTCGTTTCCATCGACTTTAACCACGATCCCCATAGTGCAATTGTGGATGGAACCCAGACAAGAGTGAGTAATGGGCAACTCGTTAAAATGCTCGTTTGGTGCGATAACGAATGGGGCTTTGCTAACCGGATGCTGGATACCGCCTTAGCAATGCAAGCTTCTTCACAAGTGGAGCAATAATGGTGAAGAGGCGATGGAGAAAATTTTTATTTTAAGCCTTGAAATAAATCTGACGTATCTCCATATCAGTAACCAGTTTGAAGAATTAACGGGCTTGGCAGGATTGCCGAGTTTTTAAAAACTTTAATTATTTAATATTTGAGAGGACACATCATGTCTGTAATCAAGATGACTGACCTGGATCTTGCAGGTAAACGTGTATTTATCCGTGCTGACCTAAACGTGCCAGTAAAAGACGGTAAAGTAACTTCAGATGCACGTATCATCGCATCTCTTCCAACTATCAAGCACTGTCTAGAAGCAGGCGCTAAAGTTATGGTTACTTCTCACCTAGGTCGCCCAACTGAAGGTGAATACGCTGAAGAGTTCTCTCTACAACCAGTAGTTAACTACCTAAACGACGCACTAGACTGCGAAGTTAAACTAGCGAAAGACTACCTAAACGGTCTAGAACTAAACGCTGGTGAACTCGTTGTTCTAGAGAACGTTCGCTTTAACAAAGGCGAGAAGAAAAACGAAGAAGAATTGTCTAAGCAATACGCTTCTCTATGTGACATCTTCGTAATGGACGCATTCGGTACAGCTCACCGTGCCCAAGCATCTACTCACGGTGTAGGCATGCACGCAGACGTAGCATGTGCTGGTCCTCTACTAGCAAATGAACTAGAAGCACTAGGCAAAGCAATGGACAAGCCAGCTCGTCCAATGGTTGCTATCGTAGGTGGTTCAAAAGTTTCTACTAAGCTAACTGTTCTTGAGTCTCTATCTAAAATCGCTGACCAACTAGTTGTTGGCGGTGGTATTGCTAACACATTCATCGCAGCTGCTGGCCACAACGTTGGTAAGTCTCTATACGAAGCAGACCTAGTTGAAACAGCTAAGAAGCTAATGGACGAGTGTGCAATTCCAGTAGCAACTGACGTTGCATGTGCGAAAGCATTCGACGAGAACGCAGAAGCTGAAATCAAGCACGTTTCTGAAGTACAAGACGACGACATGATCTTCGACCTTGGTCCAGATTCAACTGCTGAACTAGCAGAAATCCTTAAGAACGCTAAGACTATCCTTTGGAACGGTCCAGTAGGCGTATTCGAATTCAAGAACTTCGAAGCTGGTACTAAAGGTATTTCTGAAGCTATCGCAGCTTCTGAAGGTTTCTCTGTTGCAGGTGGTGGTGACACGCTAGCAGCTATCGACAAGTTCGGTATCAAAGCTGACGTATCTTACATCTCTACTGGCGGCGGCGCTTTCCTTGAGTTCGTAGAAGGTAAAGTACTTCCAGCAGTTGAAATGCTAGAAGCACGCGCTAAGTAATATTAGTAAAGCGGGAGTCCTCTCCCGCTTTCTTGTTTGCTGCAACGAGAGTGGAACTCTGCTAAAATAGCCCCAGTTGTGAGCAAACGTTTGCAAGATTTTCAATTTAACAAGTTTTGTTTATAAAACGACAGATAAATAGGATTACATCCATGTCTAAGATCTTCGACTTCGTAAAACCAGGTGTTATCTCTGGCGATGACGTTCAGAAAGTATTTGAAGTAGCAAAAGAGAACAACTTTGCACTTCCAGCAGTAAACGTTGTTGGTACTGATTCTGTAAACGCAGTACTTGAAGCAGCTGCAAAAGTTAAAGCTCCAGTTGTTGTTCAGTTTTCTAACGGCGGCGCAGCTTTCTTCGCTGGTAAAGGCGTTAAACTTGAAGGTCAAGGTGCTCAAATCCTTGGCGCTGTAGCTGGTGCTAAATACGTTCACGCTGTAGCTGAAGCTTACGGTGTGCCAGTAATCCTACACACTGACCACGCTGCTAAGAAACTTCTACCATGGATCGACGGTCTACTAGACGCTGGTGAAGAGTTCTTCGCTCAAACTGGTAAGCCTCTATTCTCTTCTCACATGCTAGACCTTTCTGAAGAGTCTCTAGAAGAGAACATCGAAACATGTGCTAAGTACCTAGAGCGCATGGCTAAAATGAACATGACAATCGAGATCGAACTTGGTTGTACTGGTGGTGAAGAAGACGGCGTTGATAACTCTGATATGGACGCATCTGAGCTTTACACTTCTCCAGAAGACGTCGCATACGCATACGAGAAACTAAGTGCTGTTAGCCCACGTTTCACTATCGCAGCATCTTTCGGTAACGTACACGGTGTATACAAGCCAGGTAACGTTGTTCTAACTCCAACTATCCTACGTGACTCTCAAGCATACTGTGCAGAGAAGTTCGGTATTGCACCAAACGCTCTAAACTTCGTATTCCACGGTGGTTCTGGTTCTACTGAAGCAGAAATCCAAGAGTCTATCGGTTACGGTGTTATCAAAATGAACATCGATACTGATACACAGTGGGCAACTTGGGATGGTATCCGTCAGTACGAAGCTGACAACCGCGATTACCTACAAGGTCAAATCGGTAACCCAACTGGCGAAGACGCTCCAAACAAGAAGTACTACGATCCACGCGTATGGCTACGTGCTGGTCAAGCTTCAATGGTAGCTCGTCTAGAGAAAGCTTTTGCTGACCTAAACGCAGTAGACGTACTATAATTCGTCTTACCTGAGTTTTTAAAAACCCGCTCTTAGAGCGGGTTTTTTTATGTCTAGACAATGAGACAATTCGGATTCTCTCTCTTGTGGCAATTGATAACTCAGTCAACTGCTATATGATCACCTTACTTCATATCCCTTCTGTTTTTGGCGCAAATTTCGAAACCAAGCGCATTTCAGCACCAAGTGGCATAAAACCAAGTAAAAAGTGTGGCGAAATGTAAATCCATTGCGTACTCTGTAATATGCCGATATCAGAAAACTCTGATAACACTTTGTTTTGTAGGTCTTTGCGAAACTCTGACTTTGCAAAATTTCAGTTTTGAGATATTGTGCCAAAAATCTGACAGTGTTCAGGAAAACAATAGGGATGTTGTTGTGAATAAGAACCTATAAAAAACACGGTTCATAAGTTAACGGCAATTAGATTTATATATCTTTATTTTGAGGATACGAATATGGCAGGTGAATCGATGGGTATCGATACCTCTTTAACGGATGGTTTGAGCAAAGCTGAAACATGGCTAAATAACAACTCAGATCTTCTTATTCAGTACGGTGTGAACATCATTTCTGCACTGCTGATCCTATTTATCGGTAACATTATCGTTAAAGCGGTAGCAAACAGCGTTTCAAAAGTGCTTGAAAAGAAAAAGATGGACAAAGCGGTTGTTGAATTCGTCAACGGTCTAGTTCGTTACCTTCTATTTGTTATCGTACTTATCGCGGCACTAGGTCGTGTAGGTGTTCAAACTGCATCTGTAGTTGCGGTAATCGGTGCGGCAGGTCTTGCTGTTGGTCTTGCTCTACAAGGCTCACTATCTAACTTCGCTGCGGGTGTATTGATTGTTGCATTCCGTCCATTTAAGTCTGGCGACTATGTAGAAATCGGCGGTGTGGCAGGTAGCGTTGAAGCAATTCAAATCTTCCAAACAGTACTAAAAACACCAGACAACAAAATGGTTGTTGTACCTAACTCGTCAGTTATTGGCGGCGCAATCACTAACTACTCTCGCCACGCGACGCGTCGTGTAGATCTAGTGATTGGTGTTTCTTACAAAGCGGATCTTAAGCAAACTAAACAAGTGATTCGTGAAACGCTAGAAAAAGACCCTCGTATCCTGAAAGATCCAGACATGACGATTGGTGTGTTAGCACTAGCAGATTCTTCAGTTAACTTCGTGGTTCGTCCATGGTGTAAAACAGCTGACTACTGGGACGTTTACTTCGATTCTACTCTAGCAATCAAAGAAGCGTTGGATGCAGCTGGTATCGAAATTCCATTCCCACAAATGGACGTTCACTTGAACAAAGTAGAAGCTTAATCACTTCGATTGAGAACATGAAAAAGCGAGGCAATGGCCTCGCTTTTTTTATATCCCAATGTTCTAAAGTTCTAGCAGAGTGTTACTGCCAGCAAGGAGCAGACGTTTAAGTTCGCTACCTGCAAAGCCAAAGGTTAACTCGGGTAAACCTGGTGTATAGAGCAACTCATCGTGTTGGTAGAGTGCTGTATCGACGATAATAGTGACATGCTCAGGTAAGCCAATAGGACAAACTGCACCGGGTATACAGCCTAGCTGCTCAACCATTTCATCGTCGCTGCAAATTGAAGGTCGTTTACCGGTAATGGCTTTGATTTGCTTGGAGTCTAAACGTGAGTCCTTGTCGGTTAGGTATACGGCATAACCTTGCCCTTTTAGCTTGAGAAAAAGACTCTTAGTATGCGTGCCAGTCCAACCGAGTTGTGCGGCGACTTTGATGTCGGTTTCGAAGTCGAGAATGGCTTCATGCTGCCACTCTCGAAAGGGGATGGAGAGCGCATTAAATCGCTCTCGATTGAGTTGATAGATTTTTTCCAGTGACTCCATGTCGTGTTTCTTTCCTATTTGTCTTTACCAGTATTTGGTGACTAACTCATTCGCAAGTACAAAAGCGATAGTAAACATCATAGCGGCAACCGCAATATCGATGCCTTTCTTCACTTTTGGTTTTGAGAGCGTCGGACCTAATTTCGCAGCACCTAATGAGAGTGTGTAGAACCACACAAATGAAGCCATGATGGTGCCCAAAGCAAATGCGATACGATCGTTGCCTTCGAATTGACCACCAATTGAACCCAAGATCACTACGGTATCTAAGTAAAGATGTGGGTTCAACACTGTGACGGCAAGTGCGCCAAGAATCACGGTACGACGACCTCGAGCGACGACTTCCCCTTTCGATTCAGAGGCGTTTGCCGGTTTGAATGCGCTTTTTAGTGACAGTAAACCGTAAACACTTAAGAAGGCAATGCCACCTAAAGTGACGGAGGTCAGCAGGATTTCATTTTGCGATAGAATCGCACCGCCACCGAAAATGCCGAGCGAAATGAAGAGCATATCTAGGATGCTACAGATGGTCGCGGTCGTCAGGTGATGTTGACGCTTAATACCTTGGTTAAGGACATACGCATTCTGCGCACCGATCGGAATGATCATCGTCGCACCTAAACCGAATCCTTGTAATAACACCCAAAAGCTCACAACACACCTCAAAAATTTAGCAATAGAACAACAGAGGAGTGGAAGATAAAGCTTTTATTTAAATAAGTATAATTAATGATTTTAATATATTATTAGCTTTGCTTATCTTTTGGCTTTGGCGTTTATTAGGGAGGAAAAACACGTGCGAGGATTGGATTATAAGTGGATAGAGGCTTTGGATGCGGTGGTACACCAAGGCAGTTTTGACCGAGCAGCGGAGCACCTTTTTGTTTCGCAATCAGCTATTTCCCAGCGTATCAAGCAACTCGAGAAATATCTCGCTCAGCCGGTTCTTATTCGTGAGCAACCCCCAAAGCCGACGCCTATTGGTAAGAAGCTGCTCGGGCTTTATCGTCGTGTTAGGCTCCTTGAACATGAAATCCTACCAGAACTCAAAAACGACACCACAACACGGCCTGTACAGCTTTCATTAGCAACCAATGCAGATAGTCTTGCGACATGGCTGCTACCTGCGCTGCAGGACGTAATGAAGCATCGTCAAGTAGAGCTTAAGTTAACCATCTACGGTGAGTCGCGCTCAATTGAAAAACTCAGAAGTGGTGAGGTCGCTGGGGCAATCAGTTTGGAATCTCAAGCCATCCCGGGCTGTCGAGCGGATTACCTTGGTCGCATTGATTATGTTTGTGTCGCCAACCCTGAGTTTTATCAGCGATATTTTACAGAAGGCGTGAATAACCAAACACTGGCTAAAGCGCCAGCAGTCTCTTATGACCAATACGATGATTTACATAAGAAGTTTTTGACTGAACACTTCAACGTTAGGCCAGACAGCGTGATTCATCACAACATCAGTAGTTCTGAAGCTTTTCTTAAAATGGCATTAGCGGGAGTCGCTTATTGTTTGATTCCTCGATTGCAGATCACTGATGAATTAGAGAATGGCGAGTTAATCGATATTACGCCGGGCTTTTTAATGTCTTATCGAATTTACTGGCATCACTGGCAGTTAGAAACGGGTGTTCTTCAAGAGATCTCAAAAGCGATTGTAGGCTACGCGCAACAGCACCTTCCGCAATAAGTTCCCAACTGACTCGCGTTTTAAATGGAAATCACTGCGAAGTAACACAGTCAAAGTTGTGTTAGAAGTCGCGTAGGGCGCTTGGATAATTGGCAGAAGTTTCTATGATGAGTCTATATACACTCCAGTTCATTGGTGTCTCTTATTGTTCGAGTTTAGACGCCAATTCATTCGCCAAGGCATTCGTCGAGTATCTCGCCTGAACTCCGGCATGTGGAGTGACTTCAATCTTTCAAAACGGATGGATTTATCGAATGAAACTGTCTTCATGTTTATTGGCCTCAGCACTCAGCCTTACCAGCATTTCTGTTTTTGCGAATGATGTGCCGAATTTTGCCCATGTATCAACCACGGGTTACGGTGAAGTGGTTGCAACACCAGATATGGCAACCTTCTCTGTAAAGGTTGTTGATACGACAATGACAGCTGAGCAGGCGAAACAATCGGTCGATAATACGGTTGATGAGTTTCTGAAGAGCCTAGCCGATGCTGGTTTATCGAAAGACAATATTACCAGCTCAAACTTGTACTTAGCGCCTCAGTACCACTACCCGAAATCTGGGAAAGCGGAACTGGTTGGTTACCGAGCGTCACGCAGCATTGATGTAACCGTCAGTGATTTAGCGAATTTGAATGAATACTTGGACATGGCGCTTAAGGCGGGCATCAACCAAGTCGACAACATTCAGCTTAAAGTGAGTAACCAATCTGAGTACCAGCAAAAGGCACGTATGGCAGCGATTAAAGACGCGCAAAGCAAAGCGGCCTCTTTAGCGACGGGTTTTGATAAGAAGCTAGGTGATGTGTGGCAGATCAATTATAACCAAATGCACGCTCGCCCTGTACTGATGCGCTCGATGGCAATGGATGCGAGAGAGAGCTCTAACAGCTACCAAGACTCTACACTCGTGATTCGTGATCAAGTTGATGTGGTTTACAAACTTAAATAAGCCCAGTTAAACACGATGAATAGAAACAGAAAAGGCAGGGAAGTCCCTGCCTTTTTTATGTTCATTAATCCGCGATTAGTGAAGGATACGAGCACGAATTGTGCCTTCGATGCCTTTTAGTTTCACGAGTGCTTCTTCTGAGCGAGACGTCTCAACGTCGATAACTACGTAGCCGATCTCTGCTGCCGTTTGTAGGTACTGACCCGCGATGTTAATGCCTTCTTCTGCGAAGATGGTGTTGATTTGCGTCAGGATACCAGGGCGGTTTTTGTGGATGTGCAGTAGACGCGAGCATTCACGGTGTTCAGGCAGTGATACTTCTGGGAAGTTCACGCTTGATAGGGTTGAGCCGTTATCTGAGTATTTCGCCAGTTTACCTGCTACTTCAACACCGATATTCTCTTGCGCTTCTTGCGTTGAGCCACCGACGTGTGGAGTTAAGATGACGTTGTCGAACTTCTGCAATGGAGACTCAAATGCATCCGCATTGGTTTTCGGTTCTACAGGGAATACATCAATCGCAGCCCCCGAGATATGGCCGGATTCTAGGCTATGGCATAGCGCAGGGATGTCGACCACGGTACCACGTGCAGCGTTGATAAAGATTGCACCGGGCTTCATGCGTGCAAACTCTGCTTCACCCATCATGTTCTTAGTTTCTGGTGTTTCAGGTACGTGCAAAGAGATCACGTCACACTTGTTCAGTAGCTCACTCATGGTGAACACTTGCGTTGCATTACCTAGAGAAAGCTTGTTTTCGATATCGTAGTAGTAGACACGCATGCCCAAGTTTTCTGCGATGATACCCAACTGAGTGCCGATATGACCGTAACCGATGATGCCCAGACGCTTACCACGTGCTTCGTAAGAGCTGTCTGCACTCTTTTTCCAAACACCGCGGTGAGCGAGTGCGTTCTTCTCTGGGATACCACGAAGAAGCAGTAGGATTTGACCAAGTACGAGCTCTGCTACGCTGCGCGTATTTGAGAATGGTGCGTTAAAGACAGGTACACCGCGTCGCGCTGCTGCGTCTAGGTCTACTTGGTTGGTACCGATACAAAAACAGCCAATCGCGACCAGCTTATTCGCCGCATTGATCACTTCTTCTGATAGGTTCGTTCGGGAGCGGATTCCGATGAAGTGTACGTCTTTTACTGCTTCAATCAGCTCTTCTTCTGGAAGGGAACCTTTGTGATATTCAATGTTGCTGTAGCCAGCTGCTTGAAGAACTTCAACTGAAGAAGGGTGAAGTCCCTCGAGCAAGAGGATCTTAATCTTTTCTTTTTCCAGTGAAACTTTGGCCATTTTTCTCGTCCTTAAAATGGAAAGGTGGGCTAATGTGGCGCACATAAAGCAAAACCATTAAAAAGGGGATAATTAACAGTTTTGTCGGAAGACAAACGTTTCCCTGTGCGTCTTCTGCTCAATAAAGTAACAAAAAATTTTTGCTTTGGGTAAGAAAATTACGGAATAAGGCATGCTTTTCTTAGAAAAAGGAAGAAAAAACGGCGCCCTAGGGCGCCGTCTGTAATGAAATAACAGAAAATTTAAATCATCTAATGATTTATTCTTCTATTTTCGCACCTTCTGGTGTGCCAGTGATAACCACGTCAGCACCACGGTGAGCGAATAGACCCACAGTTACCACACCTGCAATGCCGTTGATCTTGTCTTCAAGCTCTTTCGGGTTAGTGATTTGCATGTTGTGTACGTCTAGGATTACGTTACCGTTGTCCGTTGTTACGCCTTCACGGTATGCAGGGTCACCGCCCAGTTTTACCAATTCACGAGCCACGTAAGAACGCGCCATTGGGATAACTTCTACAGGAAGTGGGAACTGGCCAAGTACGTCAACTGCTTTTGTGCCGTCAACGATACATACGAATTTTTCTGAAATAGCCGCAACGATCTTTTCACGAGTCAGTGCAGCACCGCCGCCTTTGATCATTTCACGTGCTGCGTTGATTTCATCTGCACCATCAACGTAGATATCTAGCATTGCTACGTCGTTACACTCATAAACCTCAATACCAAGCTCTTTTAGACGCTCAGTTGAAGCAACAGAGCTAGACACTGCACCCTTGATATCATCTTTGATACTGCCTAGGGCATCGATGAAGTGATTCACGGTAGAGCCAGTACCAACACCGACAATGCTGCCTTTCTCAACATACTTAAGTGCTGCCCAACCAGCCGCTTTCTTCATTTCATCTTGAGTCATGCCAATCTCCTGAATAGATGTTCGTTAACGTTTGCGGCGTGATTATAGCGGGTAAGTGTTACTTTTCCCATTGCCAGATTTGGCTTGGAGTCACGATCTTAGGCAATGGAATATCCCAATTTTCAACAGGTAGACGTTCAACGTGCTGACAATCGTGGGCAATACCGATAGGTTTGGCGCCTTCGCCAGTACTAAACCAGCGTGAGAGCGTACGGTCGTAGTAGCCTCCGCCCATACCAAGGCGATGGCCAACGCTGTCGAATCCTACTAGCGGTGTACAGATAACATCAAGGTCACGCACTGGTTTGAGGTGACGAATATCCAGCGCAGGTTCTAAGATTCCGTATTTGTTGTACACCAACTGAACATCATTGAGATACTGCAAAAAGAGTAACTGACCTTTCGAGAAAGGGTGGATGACGGGCAGGTAAATCGACTTACCTTGCTGCCATAGTGACTCTATTAGAGGTTTGGTGTCTAACTCGCCATCGGCGGAGAGGTAGATGGCAATGTGTTGTGCGGTTTTAATTTCCGGTAATTGTGAAAATTGGTGAATCAGATCGAGCCCTGCTTGAAACTGAGTGTCACTACACAGCGCATTGCGTTTTTCACGGATAAGTTTGCGGAATTCTTGTCGAGATAGGTCTGACATAGAGAGGATACCCCAGGGTGCCGTTGAGGATTGTGGCCCTTGAACCAGCTGGTTCAAGGCGGATCAGCAATGATAACCGTAGGCTTCTCGGTGCATGCCAAGCTTGCTCAATAGCTATCAAGTACTAACCCTTAGGTATTGCTTATCGGCTCAGGGACTTAAATCCAACTGACGCACACCCCAGGGTAAATTTGGTATCTACTGCTGTCCTTGCGTAACTTTACTAAGCGCGCTTTCTAAAGACGCGGTGAGCTTTTCCATTCGCTCAGTCATTTCTTGTTGCTGACCGTTAGATTCGTATGACTTGGTGTGCAATTCATAACAAATGTTCAACGCAGCAAAAGTCAGTAGCTGAATTTCATTGGTTACCTTAGTACGCTCGCTCATCTCTTTCAATCGACGATCAAGATCTTTAGCCGCTGTAATTAGTGACTCTTCTTGCCCTGCTGGACAATTGACTCGTGTCATTTTGCCAAGGATTTCAACGTCGATCGCTTGATTGCTCATGATGAATAAACTCTATATTCGCGCTATCTAAGGCGTTGCGTTATACAACTACCGAGGAGGAAACTATAGGAAAAGCGCTATTAAGATTCAAGCATTTCCCATCACAGAAAGAAAAATGGTGAAGTGATCACACAGGAATTGGGCAAATTGTCTAAATGCTGTCCAAAATTGAATTTGATAGCCGTTTCAGCCGACTAGGCTTGATGGTAGGATATGTCGATACATTATTACGCAAGAATGAGCCAAGATTATGAGTGAAATCACCCTTCCTGAATACCAATCTATTGCTGCCGAACTGAAATCCGCAAGTCTTGCTGTGACACCAGCAGAGTTGCACGGTCTACTTGTTGGCATGCTAAGTGGTGGATTGGCGATTAACGACCAAACCTGGCAACCGATTCTGTTTGATTACACCAACGAAGGCATGGGCTGGCCATCAAGTGCATTAGGGTTGGCACAAAGTGTGTTCCAAGTAACGGTAAACGAGCTAACTGGCACTTCTATGGAATTGTCGCTGCTGCTTCCTGATGAAGCGGGTGAAGAAGGTTTGTTTGCTCTAGCTGATGGCGTGTCTGACTTTGTGAACCACTTTATTTCTGGTATGGGGTTAGCGGGGATTGCAATTGATAAAGCCTCAGACGATGCGAAAGAAGCATTAACTGATCTAGAAGAAATCGCCAAGCTGGGCATTGATGAAGATGATGACCTAGGCGAGCAAGCACTATTGCTAGAGCAAGTAATCGAACACGTAAAAGCCTGCGTATTAACTATTCATGCAGAGTTTGGTGCTCGTCCTGAAAGCAACGAAAACAAACCAACGATTCATTAATCACTCGTTCTCCATTATCGAATAGCTTCTAGAGGTTAGCATGAGGCAATATGATGTTGTAATTGCTGGTGGTGCCATGGCAGGGGCCACACTGGCGTTGGCAATCGACCGTTTATCCAAAGGCGCACTGCAAATTGCGGTTGTCGAGCCTTTTAAAGCCCAATCGGATCAACATCCTGGGTTTGACTCTCGCTCGATTGCTCTGTCCTACGGCACGGTCAACATCCTGCGTCACTTACAGTTGTGGTCTGCCATCGAGCCTTGTGCTACCCCAATTGAACATATTCATGTTTCTGACCGCTCTCATGCGGGCATGACCGAAATTACCAAGCATGAAGTTGGCGTTGAAGCGCTTGGCTACGTAGTGGAACTCGCCGATGTTGGCCGTGTCTACCAAGAGCTTTTGGATAAGAGTGAGGCGATCACCCTGTTTTGCCCTGATTCGGTTGCGAACATCGAGCGTGAGCAAGACAAAGCACACATTGAACTAAGCAGCGGTGAAAAGCTTGAAGCTAAATTGCTGGTGGCTGCCGATGGGGCAGTATCGCAATGTTGTCAGCAAATCGGCCTAGAGTTGTCTGAACATGATTTCGACCAAGTGGCAGTGATTGCGAACATTGTGACGCAAGAGCCTCATCAAGGTCGTGCTTTTGAACGTTTTACTGAAAATGGTCCAGTCGCACTGCTGCCGATGAGTGACAACCGTATGTCGTTAGTATGGTGCCTTCGTCCTGAAGAAGCGCAAACAGTGGTGAACTTGTCCGATGCAGAGTTTCTTGAGCGCTTGCAGAACGATTTTGGCTGGCGACTAGGTGCGATGCAGAAAGTTGGACAACGCGCGAGCTATCCGCTTCTTCTTCGTCATCGTAAGCAAAACATTTCACACCGTTTTGCTATTGTTGGCAATGCCGCACAGACGCTTCACCCGATTGCAGGGCAAGGCTTCAATCTTGGTATTCGTGATGTGGCATCTTTAGCGGAAGAGGTTGTTAAGCAAGCTGAAGACGTGGGTCGTTATCAAGGCCTGATGCGATTTAGCCAACGCCGTGAAGACGATCGCAGCGAAACGATTTGGCTAACCAGCTCTCTCGTGCATATTTTCTCAAATGATTTACCGGCGATGCGAATTGGGCGTAATCTTGCCCTCGCAACGATGGATAACCTTTCTACTTTTAAGCAGCCGCTGCTACGCCATACACTTGGTTTAGTGAAACGATAAACGGCAACGAATTAGGTAACAAATAGCAATGATGCAAAGTGTAGATATCGCCATCATCGGCGGTGGAATGGTCGGTTTAGCATTAGCTGCCGCTTTTAAGGACAGTGACCTGCGTGTGGCCGTTATTGAAGGTGCAGTACCAAACGACACACTCAACGAACTACCAGATGTTCGCGTATCGGCGTTAAGTCGTTCAAGTGAAACCATCCTTCGCAACCTTGGTGCGTGGCAAGGTGTCGAGCAGCGTCGTGCCTCACCATACTATGCGATGGAAGTATGGGAGCAAGACAGCTTCGCTAATATCGCATTTGATGCACAGAGCATGGCTCAGCCTGATCTCGGTCATATCGTTGAAAACCGTGTGATTCAATTAGCGCTGTTAGAGCAAGTACAAAAGCTCGATAACGTGACGCTGTTTATGCCTGCTCGTTGTGCAACACTTGCCGTGGGTGAGCAAGAAAGCTGGCTAACGCTCGATAATGGTCAAGCTATGACAGCGAAGTTGGTTGTTGGTGCGGATGGTGCAAATTCTTGGCTGCGTAACCAAATGGATATCCCACTAACGCATTGGGATTACGGTCATAGTGCCCTTGTTGCGAACGTGAAAACCGCAGACCCACACAATAGCGTTGCTCGTCAGATCTTTACACCGCAAGGTCCATTGGCTTTCCTGCCAATGTCTGATCCACACATGTGTTCGATTGTTTGGTCTACCGAACCAAATCGCGCAGAGCAACTGCTGGTGATGAACGAGCAAGAGTTCAATAAAGCACTGACTAGCGAATTTGATGTGCGCTTAGGTTTGTGTGAAGTGGTTGGTGAACGTGCTGCATTCCCACTTAAGATGCGTTATGCACGAGACTTTGTAGTCGAACGCGTGGCGTTAGTTGGCGATGCTGCACATACCATTCATCCGCTGGCGGGGCAGGGTGTGAACCTTGGCTTACTGGATGCTGCGAGCTTAGCGCAAGAAGTATTGGCGCTGTGGAAACAAGGGCAGGACATTGGCACCAAACGTAACCTACGTGGTTACGAGCGTTGGCGTAAAGCTGAAGCGGCGAAGATGATCGCAGCAATGCAAGGCTTCCGTGATCTGTTCTCTGGTGAGAATCCTGCCAAGAAGCTGGTCCGAGGTATTGGTTTGAGCCTAGCAGGACAGTTGCCGGGGGCAAAAGACGAAATCATGAAACGTGCATTAGGTTTGAAAGGCAACTTGCCGGAACTGGCGCGTCAATAAACGCCTCTCTCGCTTGGCGAATAAAAGACACAAAAAAGGCTGGTTAATCCAGCCTTTCTTATTACATCGATGTTTTAAGCTAAGCGTATGCGCATCTGAGCTTCATAATCTCTTGGTTAATCTCTTTTACTGCCTGAAAGTGACGCTTCTCAGCTTTCTCTGGCAGTATCAATTTTCCGTTATCAAACTCGAACTTACCGACTCCGTAAATATAGATTCTTCCCTTAAAAAGACGACTTATGTGTTTAGCAATCATACCTGGTGTATAGCGCTTAAACAGTCTCATATTTACTCTTCCTTATCTCTTACCTAGCCCAGTCATTCTACGTTTCTCACGTAAAAATTATTGTGACAGCAATAGTATTAAGTGCAGTTGAGCTCCTTTGCTTTAGAGATTTGTGCTGCCTTAGACAAATTGACAGAGTCATATCTCAAATAGCGTGAGGATTACCTCAAAAAATCATTGTCGAAGGAACCTGTCCTTGAGTCCTCCTGTTCTTATTTGGTGCATTAAGCAACAGCTTTGTTACAGAATTAAGAATAGAAGGAAAATGATTGTTTGCGAAATGTTTTTACTCAATTGATTGCATTTTGTTCGTTTTGATGAGGTTGAAACCTCAAATGCATTGCTTTCATTGAGTTAGAGGAATTAAAAAGGAAAAAGTTCCACGTAAAAAAAAGCCCGCTTCGGCGGGCGAATAGTCACAGATGCATTACACAAAAGTGGACGACTGACTTAATGAACGCTGTCATACAAGTCAGCTGATTCACTTTATGTTGATTGAGTCGTTGTTGAAAACTTAACCAACAAATTCAGCATATACGAGTTTTTTATGTGTGACTATTTATGTTTTTAAAATGATTAAAAACTCTTTAATGTAATCGGCGAGATATGAGTGAGATCACGCAGGAGTGAGAATCCTGCGCTCGATTACATGTTAGCGGCAGATATCAGCCATGGTTGGTTGGCACAATTGGATGAGATCATCGATGGACAGCGCTAAGCCTGCCATGCGATCACCGCTGCTAATGGTGATTTCTTTTTCTTCAAGCAAACTTGGGTCAAACACGATCGGCATGTAGCGTTTTAAAAGTAGTGGCGTGACAGTACCAATCTTGTATCCGGTAATCGCTTCTACGTCCGCTTGATCAACACAGGTCATGCGACGGCATTGCAGTAGTGCGCGTACCTTCTTTGGATCAACGCTACGATCACCTGGAGCACAGGCAAGCGCATATTGGTTCCCCATATCGCGCAAAAGAATCGCTTTGACCATTTGAGAGGAGCGAATGCCGCGTTGTTGCGCGGCATCCTCAATGGTTGTTGCTGGCCTTTGATGAGGAAGAAGGCGGAACTCGATGTTCTGGTCCGCCAAAAACTGCATCAAAGGGGTATGAATGGTATTACTCATCGTCAAGACTGTACGGTAGTGCAGCGATTTCCCATTCGCACTCTGGCTGAGCAACCAAGCGCAGACGAGTGTCATCGTCCAGGTTGTTTGGTAACACAATGAGACCCATCGCTTGGTTATCGCTGAATTGGTAATGTGTGAGCAATGCGCCTACTGAACGCCAGTTTTCACCGACACTACGTTCCAATTCGATCGCACCCTCACCTAAGGCTTCAGCGGTTACACCTTTAACAATGTACATTGCACGTTTGTTGGTGCCGCGGTATTTCGCGCGTGCTACGGTTTCTTGGCCTGTGTAGCAGCCTTTCGTAAAGCTGATGCCACCGAGCGCTTGTACGTTTAGCGCTTGTGGAATGTGCTCGTTTTGCGCGTCTGCTGCCACGTATGGTAGTGCTGCTTCAATATCGAAACGGGTCCAAAGTTCATGAGTGGTCAGTGTTGCTTGGCTGTCTTCCAATAACGATTGTGCTGCTTCTGCTGTAAGCGCAAGTAACCAGCGGTTTGAAGCCACTTTGACTGCAGTGCCACCTTCAACAGTACGCACTTCGCCAGAATCAGCATTTAATGTTGAGATGAACGCATCGGCATTCTCACCAGCGACACCTAGCACAACGTCGCTAGACTTTTCGATGGTCACTTTAGAGAACACCGCGTACTTTTTGATTTCTTTCAGTTCCACTTCAATCGCTGATTTCGGCTGAACCATTGCGTAGCCATCGTTATGGTGGAATAGTCGGAAGACGCTCCACACTTTACCTTTCGCATCACAATGGGCACCCAACATTGATTGGTCTTTCTCAAGAGAAACCACATCACAAGTAACTTGGCCGTGTAGGTATGACTTTTTGTCATCCCCGACCATGGTGATCATGCCTAGGTTATCCAATAGCGAGACAGACAGCTCAGGTAGTGCGTCTTGTGTCGATAGGTTCAGTGGTGAAAAGCGAGTTTGCCATTCCATGATTACAATGCCTTTTGAAGATATTTTTCAGCTATGTTAAATGCAGAATCGGTATTTGTCAGCACTCAATATATCCACGCAATTTTGAGGTGTTTGGCTTGGCTGAACGTTTGTTTATTAAATGCGTTCAGGATTTGCAGCGACTTGGCTACATATTGTGACCCGCACACTAGTGACGTTGCACATCCCTTGTTACACTCCGCACTAAGAACAAGACATCTATGAAGGAATACTGAATGTACACTGCGGAAGAAAAGGCGCGTATTAAATGGGCTTGTCGTCGTGGCATGCTTGAGCTTGACGTGGTGATTATGCCGTTTTTTGAAGAGTGCTTTGATGCACTGAATGAGCAAGAGCAGCGTGATTTTGTCTCACTATTAGAATGTGATGATCCAGATCTGTTTACTTGGGTGATGGGCCACGGTCGCAGCGAAAACCTAGGTCATGCATCGATGGTTGATAAAATTGTCGCGCACAACCTCAGCAAGGTTCGTTAATCTCAAGGTTAACACGTCTCTATACGCCCAAATTGCCAACCAACTTCTTCTCCTAGGTTGCGTTTGGGCGCTTATCTGTTCTGACATCCCACTCGTCTTATCAACTTATCTGTTATTACTGATTCTCCGCAGCCAAATGCAAGGCGGCTTTGTCGTGCCTTCTGCTTGTGGTCGCTGGTATTTACATCGTGATGGCACGGTACGTAATGACAAGCAAACCTCGACATTATCTAGCGTTGATGTTTCGGCTACGGCGTTCAAAGTGACGTTTGAATTAACGTCGGGGGAAAGTGCGACAATTTGGCGAGACAGTTGTGAGGATGTGGCTTATCGCCAACTGTGTTTGATATTACGTCAATGGAAAATGGGAGCCGAAGCCCCCATTTGATCTTGTATCTGACGGTTACTGTTTAGTGCCAGAGCTATTTGTTTGGTGTAAGAATTGTTGGGCCACTATTTTCTAGCTGGTTTGGATAATCCAAGGTGTAGTGCAGGCCACGACTTTCTTTACGCTGCATCGCGCAACGCACCATCAGCTCAGCGACTTGCAGCAGGTTACGTAGCTCTAGCAAGTTGTTCGATACGCGGAAGTGGCTGTAGTACTCGTGCGTTTCTTGTTGCAGCATCTGGATACGACGCAGTGCACGTTCAAGGCGCTTATCGGTACGAACGATGCCCATGTAATCCCACATAAACAGGCGCAGCTCATGCCAGTTATGTTGGATGATCACTTCTTCATCACTGTTGGTCACTTGGCTTTCATCCCAACAGGGAACCTGCTGTGCTAGTTCTACTTCGTTGTGATGTTTAAGAATGTCTTTGGCTGCCGACCATGCGTAAACCACACACTCAAGTAGTGAGTTCGATGCCATACGGTTCGCACCGTGCAAGCCTGTGTAGCTCACTTCACCAATTGCGTAGAGGTTCTTCAGGTCGGTATGACCGTTTTGATCGACCATGACGCCACCGCACGTGTAGTGCGCTGCTGGTACAATTGGGATCGGCTCTTTAGTCATGTCGATACCCAAATCCATCAAACGAGAGTAGATGGTAGGGAAGTGCTTAGTAATGAAATCCGCTGGCTTGTGGCTGATGTCGAGGTACATGCAGTCAGCACCTAAGCGCTTCATTTCGAAGTCGATCGCACGAGCCACGACGTCACGTGGAGCAAGCTCTTTACGCTCGTCGAAATCCGGCATAAAACGTGAACCATCAGGACGACGTAAATACGCGCCTTCTCCACGCAATGCTTCTGTCAGTAAGAAGTTGCGCGCTTCTGGGTGGAACAGACAGGTCGGGTGGAATTGGTTGAATTCCATGTTCGCAACGCGACAACCTGCGCGCCATGCGATTGCAATACCATCGCCAGATGATACGTCTGGGTTAGAGGTATATTGGTAAACTTTGGAAGCGCCGCCCGTTGCCAGTACAACAAATTTAGCGCGAACAGTTTCTACCTGCTCTTCGTTGCGGTTCCAAATATAAGCACCAATGATCTTGTTTTTGTCGCCGCCGATTTTATCTTCGGTGATCAAATCCAGAGCATTATGACGTTCAAGAACATGAATGTTTGGGTGGCTGTGTGCGTTGTCTTGCAGAGAGGTTTGCATTGCCATGCCAGTTGCATCGGCAGCGTGCAATATACGGCGACGGCTGTGACCGCCTTCGCGAGTTAAGTGATAGCGTGGTTCATCGTCAGAATCATCGTCTTCACGATCAAATGGTACACCGCCATCAATCAACCATTGCACGCACTCTTTTGAGTTTTCCGCGATGAATTTAACGGTCTCTTCATCACAGATACCATCCCCGGCAATTTGCGTATCTTCAACGTGAGACTCAATCGTGTCCGACTCATCGAATACAGCAGCGATACCACCTTGCGCGTAAAACGTTGCGCCTTCGCTGCGTGGTCCTTTACTTAGAACCATCACCTTACAGTGGTTTGCGACACGCAAAGCTAACGACAAGCCCGCGGCGCCACTCCCTACCACTAACACATCACATTCATGTTCACGATTTGTGTTCATATTACTTTTACAATCCCAAGCTAAGGTAACAAGGCTACCTTGTGTATATTTTGCACACCATGTGCATTCCATTAACGCGACATCCGTCGCTAAGGGCTAAGTTGGGAGACGTATCGAAATCGGCGTTACTTTGGTGACTTCAGCCACTCTTGTTTTTCCATGCTTTGGGCATGAGGATGCTTCCTGAGTTTTGTTTGCAACGCGATGTTCTGATAGCCATTAGCCATGCAAATGAAAAGTAATAGTTTGTCAATGCCATTGCTTTTCTATGCTCTACCCAGCACAATCTGGGACAGAGATCATCCATTATACCCATTTCCCCATCAGTATGCTCGCTTGTCAAAACGAGACTTAAGTCGGACGAGGAGCGGGATTTGGCTAATGACATCACACTGTGAAAAAACAATGACAAAAAATTTGAGAAACCATGGAACTTTCTCATTCACGTCGGAGTCACAATAGTGCTCAAGTAAGCAGTGGTGTCAATACTACGTTTTGCATAATTAGTACCCATATCTGAGAAGAGTAGGGGCATAACAAATAGGAGTATCCGCTCGAATGAACGAGCAGCTGACCGATCAAGTATTGATTGAGCGAGTTCAGAATGGCGATAAGCAAGCATTCAACCTGCTGGTAACAAAGTACCAGAACAAGGTATGTAACCTTATCTCCAGATACGTAAGTAATCCTGGCGATGTTCCAGATGTAGCACAAGAAGCGTTTATCAAAGCTTACCGAGCTATCCCTAGTTTTCGTGGGGAAAGTGCGTTTTACACGTGGCTGTATCGCATTGCTGTGAATACTGCGAAAAATCACATCGTTGCCCAAGGTCGTAGACCGCCAGCAACAGACGTGGATGCTGAAGAAGCTGAATTTTACGAAACAGGTAATGCACTTAAAGAAATTTCGAACCCTGAGAACTTAACGTTGTCCAAAGAATTGCAACGGGTAGTGTTCAGTGCAATCGAGGCCTTACCTGAAGATTTAAAAACCGCAATGACTCTGCGTGAGCTTGATGGCTTAAGCTACGAGGAAATTGCTGAAGTAATGGATTGCCCGGTGGGAACGGTACGATCGCGTATCTTCCGTGCTCGTGAGGCGGTGGAAAAGAAAATCAAACCTCTTTTGCAGCGCTAGTACAAGTGATAACTATGGTGAAAATAATGGCTGACAAAGAAAAACTTTCAGCTCTCATGGATGGAGAATTGGTCGATAAGGCTTTAATTCAAGAATTAGAGCAAGACCAAGAGAGCCGTGATGCTTGGCAGAACTATCACCTAATTGGTGATGTGATGCGAGGCGAAGCGCCAGCAAAGCCTGAGTGGAATATTGCTGAAAGCGTAGCGTTAGCGTTAGAAGACGAGCCTGTGCATCGTGCTATCGATTCGCGCAGTGCTAACGTAATTTCAATTAACGACGCGCCAAAAGAGTCGCAACCAGAGCCACAAAAAGCGAAACGCCAGTTGCCTGCATGGTTGACTCAATTTGGTCAAGTAGCCGTTGCTGCGTGTGTATCACTTGTTGTGATACTAGGCGTACAGCAGTATGGTGGTAGCGACCCAATGTCGCCGCAAGCAGACCAACTTCCTGTACTTCAGACTGTGCCATTCGCGGGCAGTGCTGAACCAGTAAGCTTGACGCGTGAATCCGTAGAGCGTTCAGTTGGTGAAGCAAATATGCAAGAGCAACGCAAACGCGTTCATGCTATGCTTCGTGACTACGAATTGCAGCTAAGAATTAACAGTGATGCGTCTCAGCAAGATGCACATCTGACTCCGGATATTGAATGAAAAAATTTCTGATCAGCGCTTGCGCTCTGTTCAGTCTGATGTCTTCGCAAGCCTTTGCTGGTGATAAGCCAGCGGAGGCTTTATTGCATCAAATGAGCGAGGCGAGCAAGAATTTAAGCTACGAGCTCTCTTATATCCTTATCAAAAAGAACAGCATTGAACCTTTGCTGTATCGTCATGCGACTCACGACAAAGACCAGTACGCACACCTTGTGTACTTAAGTGGTCCCGTACGTGAAGTGATCCGTCGCGGCACTGAAGTAAGCTACATCGAAACTGGCGCAGAACCGTTTACCATTGAATCGGGTAAAATGGTCGCTCCCATCATGCCAATGCTGAATGCCAATATTGACGAGCTAAACTTGTACTACGACTACGTAAAAGTGGGGCGTGCGCGTGAAGCTGGCGTACCAACACAAGTACTGCGCATTGTGCCAAAAGATGGCTTGCGTTATTCATATGTGTTGTGGATTGATGAGAAGAGCCATTTGCCACTGCGTGCTGACCTAGTTGACCGCGATGGTGAAATGCTTGAGCAGTACCGTACTATCTCTTACTCAGTAAACCCTAAGATTGCTGAGTTGATGAGTGGCTTAGAAGAAGTTCAGTTGCCGGCGGTTCTGACAATGCCAAAAGGTGATATTGGAACGAGTAACTGGAATGTAGGTTGGACGCCTGAAGGTTTCCATCCAAATGAACTGAATCGCTACCGTATGGCAGTGACCGACCAAATGGTAGAAAGCCAACTGTACTCTGATGGACTATTTAGTTTCTCTGTGTACGTAGCGAACAAAGACGAGCACTCGTTGAAAGGCCAGCTGGTTCGTCAAGGTCGTCGCACATTGCATAGCTTTATAAGCGGCAATCATGAAATTTCCGTCGTTGGTGATATTCCACCGGCAACGGCTCAGCGTATCGCACAATCGGTCACTTTTAATGTAACAAAGAGTGAAGTGCAATGATGACTGCATTGGCTACCGTGACGGGTGTTCATCGTCACGGTCAGCAATACGATGTCGATCTCAGCTGTGAGCAACAAACCAGTTGCAGCAGCTGTTCATCGCAAAAAAGCTGCGGCACAGGCGTGGTTACCAAAGCCATTGGTAACAAAACGCTGTCGTGGCATTTGCGTACTCCAAAATCCGTCAAAGTTGGTCAAGTCGTGGAAATCGGTTTTCCTGAATCAAGCCTGATCAAATCTGCTATGGCGGTCTACCTTCTTCCTCTGTTTGGTTTGATTCTCGGTGCCGTGATTGGCAACTTCCTGCTTGCACCTATAACGACAGGTGGTGAGGGTATTACTATCCTATCCTCGGTGTTGTTTGCGGCTGGTGGTATGTGGCTCGCAAAACGTGTGTCACGCCCGCTTGAAGATGAGTCAAAGCGCCAAGTCACCCTTATTCGAGTTCTCGGTGAACCTATTCAATAAGTTCTAGACTTTAAATAAGGTGCGCCCGTTAACGAAATTGGGTAGAATCTGCCAACTTGATTGAAATGCCGTCAACTGACGGCTTTCTTACTGTCCCTATTTGTAAAGAGTTAGTCACCCTAAATCTATGAAGCACATTCGTAACTTTTCGATTATCGCCCACATCGACCATGGTAAGTCGACCCTATCTGACCGTTTAATCCAAGTTTGTGGTGGATTAAGCGATCGTGAAATGGCCGCACAGGTTCTGGATTCAATGGATCTTGAACGTGAGCGCGGTATCACCATCAAATCTCAGAGTGTGACGCTGAACTACACCGCTAAAGACGGCGAAACGTACCAGTTGAACTTCATCGATACTCCGGGACACGTTGACTTTGCGTACGAAGTATCACGTTCTCTAGCCGCTTGTGAAGGTGCGCTACTGGTGGTTGACGCAGGTCAGGGTGTAGAGGCTCAAACGCTAGCTAACTGTTACACCGCGATCGAAATGGATCTTGAGGTTGTGCCAATCCTAAACAAGATTGACCTACCAGCTGCTGATCCTGAGCGTGTAGCGGAAGAAATTGAAGAAATCGTTGGTATTGATGCAATGGAAGCTACCCGCTGTTCTGCAAAGACAGGTATCGGTGTAGATGATGTTCTAGAAAACATCGTATCAGCAATTCCAGCACCAGAAGGTGATCCAGATGCGCCACTTCAAGCGCTGATCATCGACTCATGGTTCGATAACTACCTTGGCGTTGTTTCTTTGGTTCGTATTAAAAACGGCTCACTGAAGAAAAACGACAAGATCAAAGTAATGAGCACAGGTCAAACTTGGGGTGTGGACCGTCTAGGTATCTTCACGCCTAAGCAAGTGGACACTGATGTTCTGCGTACTGGCGAAGTAGGCTGGGTAGTTTGTGGTATCAAAGACATCCTAGGCGCACCAGTAGGTGATACGCTGACGCTAGCGAAAAACGGCAGCGAGAAGCCACTTCCTGGCTTTAAGAAAGTAAAACCTCAGGTATACGCGGGTCTATTCCCAGTATCTTCTGATGATTACGAAAACTTCCGTGACGCACTAGGTAAACTTAGCCTAAACGATGCATCGCTATTCTACGAGCCAGAAAACTCAGCAGCACTAGGCTTTGGTTTCCGTTGTGGTTTCCTAGGCATGCTGCACATGGAAATCATCCAAGAGCGTCTAGAACGTGAATACGACCTAGACCTAATTACAACGGCACCAACCGTAGTTTACGAAGTAGAGCAAACTAACGGTGAGACAATGTACGTTGATAGCCCTGCAAAACTGCCAGCGGTTAACGACATTGAAGAGATCCGTGAGCCTATCGCGCGCTGTAACATCCTAGTACCAGCGGACTACCTAGGTAACGTAATCACACTATGTGTTGAGAAGCGTGGCGTTCAGGTGGACATGGTTTACCACGGTAACCAAGTTGCGATCACTTACGACATTCCAATGGCTGAAGTGGTACTGGACTTCTTCGACCGTTTGAAATCGACATCACGTGGCTACGCGTCTCTGGATTACAACTTCCAACGCTTTGAAGCATCGAACATGGTACGTGTAGACGTACTACTGAACGGCGACAAAGTGGATGCGCTAGCGCTGATTACGCACAAAGATCAGTCTCAGACTCGTGGTCGTCAGCTTGTTGAGAAAATGAAAGAGTTCATTCCTCGTCAGATGTTCGACATCGCGATCCAAGCGGCTATCGGTAACCACATCATCGCGCGTTCTACAGTGAAACAGCTACGTAAGAACGTAATCGCGAAATGTTACGGTGGTGACGTGAGCCGTAAGAAGAAACTTCTGAAGAAACAGAAAGAAGGTAAGAAACGTATGAAGCAGATCGGTAACGTAGAGCTGCCTCAAGAAGCGTTCCTAGCAATTCTTCACGTTGGTAAAGACTAGAGTTGAACTATCTCGTACTCTTGTCTGTCATAAGACGTTAGATAGTAAAATAAGTGAAAGGGTTTCGGCTCTTTCACTTTCGTATTTTTAGATAAGGGAATTTAATGGCGAATACATTCTCACTGATTCTAGTTATCGTGACTTTGGTAACTGGCGTAGTTTGGCTACTAGAAAAGCTGGTGTTTGCGAAAAAACGTCAAGCGAAAGTAGCGGAGATCCAAGCGCAAACAGCAAATGGTCTGGATGCTGTGACGCTACAAAAAGTAGAAAGCCAACCGTGGTGGGTAGAGAACAGTGTGTCTATCTTCCCAGTGATTGCATTCGTATTGGTATTACGTTCTTTTATCTATGAACCGTTCCAAATCCCTTCAGGCTCAATGATGCCAACCCTATTAGTGGGTGACTTCATTTTGGTGGAGAAATACGCGTACGGATTGAAAGATCCTGTATGGCGCACTCAGCTAGTGGAAACTGGCAAGCCAGAACGTGGCGACATCGTAGTATTCAAATACCCACCTCAGCCAAACATTGACTACATTAAGCGTGTGGTTGGTTTGCCAGGTGATACTGTTCGTTACTCTGCGGATAAGCAGGTATGTATTCAGTCGAAAGGTGAATCAACTTGTAAGCCAGTTAAGTTGAGCAATGTTGAAGAGAGCCCATTCATCCAAAATGGTATTCCTCTGGTTCAGATGAATGAAAAATTGGGTGAAGTTGAGCACCAAATTCTGGTGAATCCACTCGCTCGTGATCGTGTGCAGAACTACCAGCCACGTCCAGGTGTTAACGAGTGGGTTGTACCACAAGGTCAGTACTTTGTTATGGGTGATAACCGTGACAACAGTGCAGACAGCCGTTACTGGGGCTTTGTTCCAGAAGCAAACTTAGTCGGTAAAGCTGTTGCGATCTGGATCAGCTTCGAGTTTGATCGTGGCGCAGACAGCGTTCTACCTTCATGGATTCCAACTGGTGTGCGTTTCAACCGCATCGGTGGTATTCACTAACCATTACATATCGAGAGAGTATGAATTCTCCAATTGATAAACTAGAGAGAAAGCTCGGCTACCAATTTAAGGATGCTGGGCTTATCAACTTGGCGCTGACTCACCGCAGCGCCAACAGCAAGCATAATGAACGTCTTGAGTTTCTGGGCGATTCAATTTTAAGTTTTGTCATCGCTGATGATCTGTACCATCGTTTCCCGAAAGTGAACGAAGGTGACATGAGCCGTATGCGCGCGACCTTGGTTCGTGGGCACACATTGGCGGAACTGGGTCGTGAATTCGATCTAGGAGATTATTTAAAATTAGGTCCAGGTGAATTGAAGAGTGGCGGTTTCCGCCGAGACTCTATTCTAGCCGATGCGGTAGAAGCCATTATTGGTGCGATTTACCTTGATAGTGATATTGAACAAGTTCGCGGCATTGTACTGAGCTGGTACAACTCGCGTCTTGAGGCGATCAAGCCTGGCGTATCACAAAAAGATCCAAAAACTCGCCTACAAGAGTTCCTGCAAGGCAGAAGAAAACCGCTGCCTGTCTACACAGTGACTAATATTAAAGGTGAAGCGCACAACCAAGAGTTCACGGTTGAGTGTGACGTAGCAGGTGTGGATAAGCCTGTAATCGGTAAAGGCACCAGCCGCCGCAAGGCAGAACAAGCGGCTGCAGAAACGGCACTTGAGCAATTAACGAATGGCTGATAACGAATTCGATATCGATGCGTTTTTCGCATCACACGGTGAAGTAAGTTCACCAGAAAACCAACACTGTGGCTTCATTGCGATTGTTGGTCGTCCAAACGTAGGCAAATCGACGCTTCTGAACAAAATCTTGGGTCAGAAGATTTCGATCACGTCTCGTAAACCGCAGACGACGCGTCACCGCATCATGGGTGTGGACACAGACGGCGATTACCAAGCGATCTACGTAGATACACCAGGACTTCACATTGAAGAAAAGCGCGCGATTAACCGTTTGATGAACCGTGCGGCAAACTCATCTCTAAGTGATGTGAACCTAGTGTTCTTCTTGGTCGACGGTACGCACTGGACGAACGACGACGAGATGGTGCTGACTAAGCTTCAGAAGTCGAACTTCCCAGTTGTACTTTGTGTGAACAAAGTAGACAACGTGCAAGATCGTAATGAAGTGATGCTGCACATGATGGACATGTCGAAGAAGATGGACTTCGTTGACGTTGTGCCAATCTCTGCAAAACACGGTAAGAACATTGAAGTACTGCGCAAGCACGTACGCGATCACCTACCGAAAGCAACGCACCACTTCCCAGAAGAATACGTGACGGACCGCTCTCAGCGTTTCATGGCATCAGAAATCGTACGTGAGAAGTTAATGCGCTTCACGGGTGATGAGCTGCCATACTCAGTAACAGTTGAGATTGAGCGCTTCGACTACAACCCAGAAACCGATGGTTTCCATATCAACGCCCTAATTCTTGTTGAACGTAATGGTCAGAAGAAAATGGTGATTGGTAAAGGCGGCGAGAAGATCAAGACAATTGGTCGTGAAGCGCGTCTAGATATGGAAGAGCTATTCGGTCGTAAGGTTTACCTAGAGACTTGGGTAAAAGTGAAATCTGGTTGGGCAGATGACGAACGTGCTCTGCGCTCACTAGGTTACATCGACGACCTGTAAGTTTGGTTGCTTGTAAGTTTGGTAACGAAGACACTTCGTTCCAACATCGACTAAAATATAATATCGATTAAAATAAGGAGCCGCTTGGCTCCTTATTTTTTTATTACCGACTTAGGCACACTGATTGAAATGAGCAACCAGTCTTCAGAAGGCTTCCAGCGCTGCTTTGTATTGCACCGACGCCCTTACAGTGAATCGAGCTTGATCCTTGATGTATTCAGCGAGGAGTATGGTCGTATCACGCTGATGGCGAAAGGCGCGCGCAGCAAACGCTCTAATCTTAAAGGGGCATTACAGCCCTTCACGCCACTATTGCTGAAATGGTCTGGCAAAGGTTCTATGAAAACCTTACGTCAGGCTGAGCCAATCAGTTTGGGTTTGCCGTTGTTCGGGATAAACCTTTACTCCGCAATGTACGTAAATGAATTAGTCGGGCGCGTGTTAATGGCGGAAGTGCCGATGCCTGCGCTGTTTCATGATTATCTGCATGCACTAACGGAATTGGCTCAGAGTGATAACCCTGAACCGGGGTTGCGTCGTTTTGAATTGGCCCTGCTGTCTTCAATGGGTTATGGCGTCGATTTCTTACACTGCGCCGGGACGGGGGAGCCAGTCGATCCTGAGATGACTTACCGCTATCGTGAGCAAAAGGGATTCATAGCCTCAGTGAGGCGCGATAACCTGACATTTTTAGGTAATGAATTGATTGCGATTAGTGAACGGCGGTTCGTCACTAAAGAGCAATTAAAAGCGGCGAAACGCTTTACACGTATGGCATTAAAGCCGTATCTTGGCGGCAAACCTTTAAAAAGCCGCGAATTATTCATTCAGACATATCGAGCACGGAGTAACGGAAAATGAGCTCAATCTACTTAGGCGTTAATATCGACCATATTGCCACTCTACGTAATGCACGTGGTACTAAATACCCAGATCCAGTTCATGCTGCTGAGATCGCAGAGCGTGCCGGTGCTGACGGTATTACCATCCACCTACGTGAAGACCGTCGCCACATTCTAGATCGTGACGTACGTATCCTACGTGAAACCATTCAAACTCGTATGAACCTTGAAATGGCAGTAACGGACGAGATGGTTGAGATTGCGCTACAAACTAAGCCTGAGTTCGTTTGTCTGGTTCCTGAAAAACGTGAAGAGTTGACAACAGAAGGTGGTCTGGATGTTGTAGGCCAACTTGAGAAAGTGAAAGCGGCAACGCAAAAACTTACCGAAGCGGGCATCAAAGTCTCTCTGTTTATTGATGCTGACCGTCAACAGATCGATGCGGCAAAAGCTTGTGGCGCACCTTACATTGAGCTTCACACTGGTCACTACGCAGACGCGACAACAGAAGAAGATCAGCAAGATGAGCTGAAGAAGATCGCAGCAGGCGCGAGCTATGCTGATGACCTAGGTATCATCGTAAACGCAGGTCACGGTCTGACTTACCACAACGTTGCACCAATCGCAGCACTGCCAGAAATCTACGAGCTGAACATCGGTCACTCGATCATTGGCCGTGCGGTTTTCGATGGTCTAGAAAAATCTGTGGCAGAAATGAAAGCCATCATGGTTGCGGCTCGTAAGTAATCAGATTTAAGCATGGCAATTTTAGGATTAGGCACTGACATCGCAGAGATTGAGCGCATTGAAAAAGCGCTCGGTCGTACGGGTGAGCCCTTCGCAAAGCGCATTTTGTCGCAAGATGAAATGGTTAAGTTTGCTGAATTGAAGCAAAAAGGGCGCTACCTTGCGAAGCGTTTCGCAGTAAAAGAGGCGGCCTCAAAAGCGTTAGGAACTGGCATCGCAAAAGGCGTGACCTTCCATGATTTTACGGTTTCGAATGATAAGTTCGGTAAACCGATATTGACCTTATCTGGTGTGGCGAAGCAAATCGCCGAGTCGATGGGCGTCAATCATGTTCATCTATCCATTTCGGATGAACGTCATTACGCGGTCGCGACGGTGATTTTTGAATCCTAATTTGTCTGATTACGGATTAATAACCGAATACGAAAAAGCCAGAGTTGATGCTCTGGCTTTTTTATATCTATGATTTACTACGTTATTTTCTACTGTTCAAGATAGAGTTTCGCCGTCGTGGTTACTTTAATCATTTCATCTTGCAGTTCGAACATTTCCGGTTCGATGTCTTCGATGTCAGCGCCCGAGCGCAGTGCTTGTTCCAAGGTTGCACACAGAGACTTTAATCTCGGCACGCCACAGTAAGAGCTGCTGCCGTGAAGTTTATGCACCACATGGATAAGGTCATCACGCGAGAAGTCTTCTTGTTCTAAAGCTTGATCGACCACTTCTTCCACTTCAGGAATAAAATCAATCAGCATGCGCAGCATGTCTTTGGCCAAGTCTTCCTTGTTGGCACTTTGCTTCAATGCCGCTTGCCAGTCGATGATGACATCTTGCTGTGGTTTTTCTGGTGCTGGTGGTGCAGTCTCCACAATCGGTTCGACATAAGAAGGCGCTATTTTGTCGACACTCTCAGTACAGGTATTTGGGTTCCAGTGGACCAAAACCTGTTGCAGCACATGCTCTTCGATTGGTTTAGTTAGGTAGTCATCCATCCCCGCTGCTAATAGTCGGTCACGCTCGCCTGCCATGGCATGCGCGGTCACCGCAATCACTGGGGTGTCTTTGTTCAGCTCTAGCTCTTTAATATGCTGACAAGCCGTCACGCCGTCCATCAATGGCATTTGAATGTCCATGAAGATCAGATCGTATTTCTTCTCAGTCGCAAGATTCACCGCTTGCTGACCATTGCTGCACGCTGTTACCGTTTCTACACGCTCTTTCAATAGCGCAGAGATCAGTTTCAAGTTAGCTGGGTTATCGTCGACCGCAAGTACCGTCAGTGGCAAGCGTTCATTCACTACAGGCTCAATTGGAGCAATTACCGCTTGAGGCGTTTCGACATGATCTGTGATCAGACTTTGTAGAAGCTTGCGACGTGATAATGGCTTGGTCAGACATTGGATCTGATGATCGTTCATCACTTGATCTGCCAGTGCCAGTTCGGTACTCGGCGTACCCATGATCACACTCGGTGCCATGCGTTTGGCTTGTTCAATCCAAGACGCTACCGATTGATCATCGTAGGTTTGGTTGGCAGCCAAGTTCAACAAGACGTAATCGTAGTTCTCATCGTTTTCTGGCAACGAAGAGCGGTAGGTCACCAGAATACCTTCTTGGCTCAGGATCTGCTGTGTCACTGACGCCGCTTGCATGTTCGGTTCAACCAACAACAATTGCTTGCCAGTCAGTAGTTCGACTTCAATCAGATCGCTCATTGGCATTTCAGTTGAGTGCAAGCGAACCGTAAACCAGAAGGTTGAACCTTGGTGTAGGCGACTGGTTAGGCTGATTTCGCCGCCCATCTGGCTTACTAGTTTCTGAGTGATAACCAGACCCAGACCGGTACCACCATAGCGACGTGAAATACTTGCATCCGCTTGGCTAAACGCTTGGAACAACTGCGCTTGCTGACGCTCAGAGATACCAATACCAGTATCGCGCACCATGAATTGCAGTTCGACCGAATCACCAGATTGTGAGCGCATCTCAACGCTAATGTCGATATTACCGCGCTCAGTAAACTTGATGGAGTTGCCGACCAAGTTGGTGAGAATTTGTTGGATACGAAGTGGGTCACCCACCAAGCCTTGCGGGATCTTCGGATCCACTTTCAAGGTGATTTCCAATCCTTTTTCGTGCGCGCTGGTGGCTTGTAGGTTGATTACTTCTTCTAAGCTTTCACGGAATTCAAACGGAATATTTTCCAGTGCTAGCTTACCGGCTTCCAGTTTCGAGAAGTCGAGGATGTCGTTGATGATGTTCAGTAGGTTGTTTGCGGACTTCTCAATGGTCTGCAAGTAATCCGTTTGGCTGTTCGATAGCTGTGTTTTCAGCATCTGGCGGGTAAAGCCAATCACACCATTCAGCGGAGTACGAAGTTCGTGAGACATGTTCGCCAAGAATTCGGATTTCACACGTGCTGCTTCTTGGGCACGCTTCTTCGCGATGTCCAACTCCACGTTCTGAATCTCTAGCTGTTCCAGAGTCTCACGCAAGTCTGATGTCGCTTGGTCTATACTGTGCTGCATCTCAACGTGGTATTCCGACAGCGAGACCGCCATGGCGTTGATACCGTTTTTCAACTGGTCCAACTCACCGTGCATTTTGCCTTCGATACGCACATCAAGGTGACCACGACGAATGCGGTCCACAACGTTCTTCATGTGGGTGATCGGCTGGGTTACATCATGCATGAGGCGAGAGGCGAACACACTCGCGAGACCAAGACCAAGGATCAACACCAAGAAGGCAGAGAAGACTTCTTGATATTGCTGCAAGCGAAGTGACGAAAGATCCATTTCTACGGCGATGTAGCCGATGGCTTTTGTACCCTGATTCTCATTTGAGAGCTCCGAAAGATAGTGACCTTCAGATAGAATCGGCACACGAAGAATAAGCGAGTTATCGAAGATTTCCGAGTCCCCTAACTGAGGGATCGGTTTATCCTTCGGGAACATCAGAGCTTCAAAATTGGGATGGAAGTTAGAAGTGACGAAAAGCTCATGATTTTCATCGAATACCGCAATACTGCGAACCAGTTTCGAATTCTTACGGTGAGCGTAACTGATAAGGCGGCGAACGGCCTCGCGGCTTTCGGAAAGCAGGTGAGTTTCACTGGCAATCGCAAGCGGTTCGATAATGCTATTACCTGTGGTGATAACTTGTTTCTCTAGGTCTTGGTAGCGGTTGAATGAGAAAAAGCCGCTCAGTAATAAACCAATAATAAGAGTGGGAGCGAGAGTTAGTGTAATTACACGTGCTCTTAAGCCATATCTGGTCATGTTATCTAATTACATCGGAGTCTGGATATGGGAAAATAACGCATTATTTCTCAAGCGCACGATAAAGCCTTGAGCAAAAAAGTGACGTCACCGGATAAACGGTAAGCATAATCAAGTCACTCGAATCACACAACGGCTGCAAGCAAGAATAGTGAAGCAGTAGAGCAATTAGACACAAATCAGGCACAGAGCATGGCACGTATCTTTCAACCTAAAAAGAAAACGCAATTGAATACCCGTCACCAAGCGGTGCAAGTAGAGCGTTTGGATCACCACGGCGCAGGCATTGCTTACCTTAAGAAGAAACCATTGTTTATCGATGGTGCGCTACCGGGTGAGGAAGTGGTAACCCAATTGGTGGAAGAAAAGAGCAAGTTCGCTCGCGGTAAGTTGATTAAAATCCTTAAACCGAGTGACGCCCGCGTGGAGCCATTTTGTCCCCATTACCATGAATGTGGTGGCTGTGATCTGCAGCATTTGAACTATGACCAACAATTGACGCACAAGCAGCAAACGCTTCGTCAGTTAATGAGAAAATTTGCCGGCAGTGATATCGAGTTGGATGCGCCTGTGTTGGGTGAATCTCTTGGCTACCGTCGCCGTGCTCGTGTGAGCTTGTTCGTGGACAAAAAGACTCGTCAGCTGCACTTTGGTTTCCGTAAAAAGCAGAGTAAGCAAATTGCACAAGTGACGGATTGTCCTGTGCTCGCCCCTGAGTTGAATATGCTATTGCCAGAAATCTACTCGACGTTAAAAGTGTTTAAGAAGCCAGAGCAACTTGGTCACGTAGAGTTGGTGCTAGGCGACAACGGTCCATGCATCACATTGCGTCATCTGAGCAAACTGACGGAAAAAGAAACCAACTCGTTGGTGGAATTAGCGAAGCGTCACAATGCATCGCTCTACTTGATGCCAGAAACCGATCAGCTTGATTTGATTGAAGGTGAAGTGCCTTTCTATCAAGAAGCGGGTGTCACCGTGCCATTTACGCCAAATAACTTTATTCAAGTGAACCAAGCGGTAAACCAGAAAATGGTTGCTCAGGCAGTGGAGTGGTTAGACCCACAAAGTGACGAGCGAGTGTTAGATTTGTTCTGTGGTTTAGGTAACTTCAGTTTGCCTATCGCGAAACGTGCAAAACACGTGGTTGGCGTAGAAGGTGTGGCAGAAATGGTGGAAAAGGCAGCAAACAATGCATCTTTGAACCAAATCAATAACGCTCGATTTTATCACGCTAACCTTGAGCAAGATTTTGAAGGGCAAGTTTGGGCGGCTGAACAATTCGACAAAGTGCTGCTCGATCCAGCACGTGCGGGTGCGAGTGGGATCATTGATCAAGTTTCTGTACTTGGCGCACGCCGTATAGTTTATGTTTCTTGTAATCCTGCTACCCTTGCAAGGGATAGCCAGAGCTTGCTGGAGCAAGGCTACCAATTAACCAAATTAGGTATGCTGGACATGTTCCCTCATACCAGCCATCTAGAGTCGATGGCACTGTTTGAAAAGTCCTGATAATTGGGACTTTATTGATCACTTACTCGTGGAGGGTGGTCAATAAGCCAACGCTTAAGGCTTGGCACAAGAACTAACCTGGATGGTGTTAGTCAAACCACACAAATATAATAATTAGGATGATGAGATGGTTGCGGTAAGAAGCGCGCATTTAAACCAAGATGAACAGTTTGAACTTGAAAACTGGGTGGCTAGCCTAGGTCAAGAGAAGAACACAGCGAAACGCTTAACCGAAGTGTATCGTGACTGCCAATCTGTATTGGCGGATAACGAGCAGGCGGAGCTTTTGTTGTGGCGTGGACGAGAGATGATCGAAATCTTGATCACCTTGTCGATGGATAAAGCGACACTCGTCGCTGCGCAGCTGTTCCCTTTGGTCTCAAGTGGTGCTTTTGATAGAGAACTCCTTGAGGAAAAATACAGCAAAGAAATCATTAAGCTGATCGATGGCGTCGATGAAATGGCGGCAATCGGCCAGTTGAATGTAACAATGGATGGTGGAGCTGCCTCGTCTCAAGTCGATAACGTTCGTCGCATGCTGTTGGCAATGGTGGATGATTTCCGTTGCGTGGTTATCAAGCTGGCAGAACGTATCTGTAACCTGATTGAAGTAAAAAAAGCGCCGGACGAAGTTCGTCGTGCAGCGGCAAAAGAGTGTGCAAACATCTATGCGCCTCTGGCAAACCGCCTTGGTATTGGTCAGCTGAAGTGGGAAATCGAAGATTACGCCTTCCGCTACCAACAACCAGAAACCTACAAGCAAATCGCGAAGCAATTGGCTGAGCGTCGTATTGTCCGTGAACAATACATCAAAGACTTTGTCGACGACCTTACCCAAGAAATGACCGTATGCGGCATCAACGCAGAAGTCAGTGGTCGTCCAAAGCACATCTACAGTATCTGGCGCAAAATGCAGAAGAAGAGTCTGGCGTTTGATGAATTGTTTGACGTACGCGCGGTACGTATCATCGCTGACAAACTTCAAGACTGTTATGCCGCTCTGGGTGTGGTTCACACCAAATATAAACACTTACCAAGTGAGTTCGACGATTACGTAGCAAACCCGAAACCAAACGGTTACCAGTCTATCCATACCGTGATTCTTGGCCCTGAAGGTAAGACCATCGAGATCCAGATTCGTACTAAAGAAATGCACGAAGATTCTGAGCTCGGTGTTGCAGCGCACTGGAAATACAAAGAAGGCGCAAGCAGCCGCAGCGGTTACGATGAGAAGATCACGTGGCTACGTAAGCTACTCGATTGGCAAGAAGAGATGTCCGACTCTGGTGAGATGCTGGACGAGCTACGTAGTCAGGTATTTGATGACCGCGTGTATGCCTTTACCCCACGTGGCGATGTTGTCGATCTACCAATGGGCGCAACCCCGCTCGATTTCGCTTACCACATTCACTCAGAAGTGGGTCACCGTTGTATCGGTGCCAAAGTGGCGGGGCGTATCGTTCCGTTCACTCATAAACTGCAAATGGGCGATCAGGTTGAAATCATCACTCAGAAAGAGCCAAACCCTTCACGTGATTGGTTGAACCCGACGCTGGGTTTTGTGACGTCGAGCCGAGCACGTGCGAAGATCAACGCTTGGTTCCGCAAGCAAAGTCGTGAGAAGAACCTAGAAGCGGGTCGTGAAATTCTAGAACACGAACTGGCGAAAATCGGCGCGACACTGAAAGACGCTGATAACTACGCGCTGAAACGCTTTAACGTTAATAGTGCTGATGAGTTGTATGTTGGTATTGGTAGTGGTGACTTGCGTATCAACCAGATCATCAATCACATCAACGCGTTGGTAAACAAACCAACCGCGGAAGAGGAAGACCAGCAAGCGCTAGAAAAACTGCAAGAAGCAGAAAATCGCGCGCCAGCGCAAAGCCGTCCGAAGAAAGATGCGGTTGTGGTAGAAGGTGTCGATAACTTAATGACGCACCTAGCGCGCTGTTGTCAGCCGATCCCAGGTGATGAGATCTCAGGTTACATCACTCAAGGTCGTGGTATTTCGGTGCACCGTAGTGACTGTGAGCAACTAGAAGAACTTCGTCATCACGCACCAGAACGTATCATTGATACCGTTTGGGGTAGCGGCTTTGTCGGTTCTTACATCTTGACGGTTCGTGTTGAAGCGATGGAACGTGGTGGTCTACTAAAAGACATCACAACGCTATTTGCGAACGAGAAAATCAAGGTCACCAGCATGAAGAGCCGTGTCGATTACCGCACGCAAATGTCGATCATGGACTTTGACCTTGAAGTGACCAACCTTGAAGTGTTCTCACGCGTTTCGAAGCGTGTTGAGCAGATCAAGGATGTGATGTCGGTTAAACGCTTAGGCTAATTTTTACGTCGTATTTGGCTTTCTAGCGGCGTTAGCTGCACTTATGTGGCCCAATCTCATAGGCAAGCTATGCTCATGGGTCTCATAAGTTTGCTGCCTTGCCAGAAGAACCAACTACTTAGTAAAAACAGTTAGAAAACAAATTAAAGGTGAGTGGTTTTGGCCGCTCACCTTTTTCTTTAGATAGAAAGGTTTAAAGGAACAGAAAATGAGTCATCCAATTGAACAGTTAGAACAAATTATGGCGAAGCTGCGTGACCCAGAAAGCGGTTGCCCTTGGGATTTAAAGCAGACCTTCGACACCATTGTTCCGCACACTATCGAAGAAACCTACGAAGTGGTGGATGCGATTCAAAACCGTGATTGGCCGAACTTGCAAGAAGAGTTGGGTGACTTATTGTTCCAAGTGATTTTCTACAGCCAAATGGCGAAAGAGCAGGGATTGTTCGAGTTTTCTGATGTGGTGGAAACCGTTAACGAGAAGCTGACGCGTCGCCATCCTCATGTTTTTTCAGAAGTAGAGTTCGATTCTGAAGAAGCGATTAACGCAAACTGGGAAGCGGAAAAAGCGAAAGAGAAAGCACAAGTAGGCAAAGCTGAAGAAAGTATTCTAGACTCAATACCAAACTCTCTACCTGCGCTTTCGCGTGCTACAAAGATCCAGAAAAAGTGCGCAAAATTTGGCTTCGATTGGGATTCGCTTGGCCCGGTTGTAGGCAAAGTGCAGGAAGAAATTGAAGAGGTAATGGAAGAAGCGCTTCAAATTACGCCGGATGAGGAAAAAGTCGAACTTGAATTAGGCGATCTTTTATTTGCTACCGTGAACCTGTCGCGTCACTTAGGGAAAGACCCAGAAGTAGCACTGGCAAAAGCCAACTTAAAGTTCTCGAAACGCTTTAAAGGCGTGGAAACTAAAGTTGCAGCGCACGGTAAGCAGCTCACAGACTTTACTCTAGATGAACTCGATTCCATGTGGGATGAAGTGAAACGGGAAGAGCGAAGCTGAAATTGCATGAATACTCGAATTTGATTTGAAGCAAAAAATAAAAAATTACGGTGTGATAGATTTCACGTTGTGGCGGTTAGGAGCTTCTGGTATATTTACGTCCCGTCCAGAAGCACTCCATTTCCCTCATTCAACCAATTTCAGGTTAAACATGACGACAAATTACATTTTTGTTACTGGCGGGGTTGTATCCTCTCTAGGTAAAGGTATTGCAGCAGCATCTCTTGCCGCTATTCTAGAAGCTCGTGGTCTTAAAGTGACTATGATGAAGCTTGACCCTTACATCAACGTTGATCCAGGCACAATGAGCCCAACTCAACACGGTGAAGTGTTCGTTACGGAAGATGGCGCAGAGACTGACCTTGACCTTGGTCACTACGAGCGTTTCATCCGCACCAAGATGACTAAGCGTAACAACTTCACTGCTGGTCGTGTTTATGCAGACGTACTACGTAAAGAACGTCGCGGTGATTACCTAGGTGCAACCATTCAGGTTATCCCTCACATCACTAATGCTATCAAAGACCGCGTAATCGCAGGTTCTGAAGGCCATGATGTTGCTATCGTTGAAGTCGGTGGTACGGTAGGTGATATCGAATCACTACCATTTATGGAAGCTATCCGTCAGCTTGCTGTAGAACTAGGCCGTGAACGCGCAATGTTCATGCACCTAACGCTAGTTCCTTACCTAGCAGCTGCAGGTGAAGTGAAAACTAAGCCAACTCAGCACTCTGTTAAAGAGCTGCTGTCTATCGGTATCCAACCAGATATTCTAGTTTGTCGCTCTGATCGTATGATCCCAGCGAACGAGCGTAAGAAAATCGCTCTTTTCTGTAACGTACAAGAAAAAGCAGTTATCTCAATGAAGGACGTAGATTCTATCTACAAGATCCCTCAACTTGTTAAGTCTCAAGGTCTAGATGACCTAGTTTGTGCTCGCTTTGGTATCAACGCACCAGAAGCTGACCTGTCTGAATGGGAACAGGTTATCTACGAAGAAGCGAACCCAACTGGTGAAGTAACTATCGGTATGGTCGGTAAATACATCGAACTACCAGATGCTTACAAGTCAGTAAACGAAGCACTTAAACACGCAGGCTTGAAAAACCGTCTAAACGTCACAATTAAATACGTAGACTCTCAAGATGTTGAGACGAAAGGCGTAGAAGTACTTGAAGGTCTAGATGCAATCCTAGTACCTGGCGGCTTCGGTGACCGTGGTATCGAAGGTAAGATTCGCGCAGCACAATACGCTCGTGAAAACAAAGTACCTTACCTAGGTATCTGTCTAGGCATGCAAGTAGCACTTATCGAATACGCGCGTAACGTAGCGGGTATGGAAGGTGCGCATTCAACAGAATTTAACAAAGACACTAAGTACCCTGTGGTAGGTTTGATCACTGAATGGGTAGACGGCGAAGGTAAAGTTGAAGAACGTACTGAAACGTCTGACCTAGGTGGTACGATGCGTCTTGGTTCACAGCTATGTCACCTAGAAAAAGGTACGAAAGCTCGTGAACTATACGGCAACGCGACAATTCATGAGCGTCACCGTCACCGTTACGAAGTAAACAACAATCTTCGTCCGCAAATCGAAAAAGCAGGTCTGAAAGTATCTGGCCTATCAGCGGATAAGAAACTAGTGGAAATGATTGAGAACCCAGCTCACCCATGGTTTGTAGCGGCTCAATTCCACCCAGAATTCACCTCGACGCCTCGCGATGGTCACCCACTATTCGCAGGTTTCGTTAAAGCTGCTGGCCAAAACGCTCGCGGCGAATTCGAGAAGTAAAAGGATACGGGCAGCGGCGAAGGTTGTGCTGCTGCCCTTTAAAATTGACATTTATATTTGAAACGAGAGGAAACATTAATGTCTAAGATCGTTAAAGTTCTAGGTCGTGAAATCATCGACTCACGTGGTAACCCAACTGTAGAAGCTGAAGTACACCTAGAAGGCGGTTTCGTAGGTATGGCAGCAGCTCCATCTGGCGCATCTACTGGTTCTCGCGAAGCTCTTGAGCTACGTGACGGTGACAAAGCACGTTTCCTAGGTAAAGGTGTTCTTAAAGCTGTTGAAGCTGTAAACGGCGCAATCGCTGAAGCTCTAGTTGGCAAAGACGCTAAAGACCAAGCTGCAATCGACGCAGTAATGATCGAACTAGACGGCACTGAAAACAAATCTAAGTTCGGTGCGAACGCTATCCTAGCTGTTTCTCTAGCAAACGCTAAAGCTGCTGCTGCAGCTAAAGGCATGCCTCTATACGAGCACATCGCTGAGCTAAACGGCACAGCTGGTCAGTTCTCTATGCCTCTACCAATGATGAACATCATCAACGGTGGTGAGCACGCAGACAACAACGTTGACATCCAAGAGTTCATGATCCAACCAGTTGGCGCTAAGACTCTTAAAGAAGGTCTACGTATTGGTGCTGAAGTATTCCACAACCTAGCTAAAGTTCTTAAGTCTAAAGGCTACAGCACTGCAGTTGGTGACGAAGGTGGTTTCGCTCCAAACCTTAAGTCTAACGCTGAAGCTCTAGAAGTTATCGCAGAAGCTGTTGCAGCTGCTGGTTACGAACTAGGTAAAGACGTTACTCTAGCTATGGACTGTGCAGCATCTGAGTTCTTCGACAAAGAAGCTGGCATCTACAACATGAAAGGCGAAGGTAAAACTTTCACTTCTGAAGAGTTCAACCACTACCTAGCTGAGCTAGCTAACCAATTCCCAATCGTTTCTATCGAAGACGGTCTAGACGAGTCTGATTGGGCTGGCTTCAAGCACCAAACTGAACTACTAGGTGACAAGCTTCAACTAGTAGGTGACGATCTATTCGTTACTAACACTAAGATCCTTGCTGAAGGTATCGAGAAAGGCGTAGCTAACTCTATCCTTATCAAGTTCAACCAAATCGGTTCTCTAACTGAGACTCTAGCTGCAATCAAGATGGCTAAAGACGCAGGTTACACAGCAGTAATCTCTCACCGTTCTGGCGAAACTGAAGATGCAACTATCGCTGACCTAGCGGTAGGTACAGCTGCAGGTCAAATCAAGACTGGTTCTATGAGCCGTTCTGACCGTGTTGCTAAGTACAACCAACTTATCCGTATCGAGGAAGCTCTAGGTGAGCGCGCTCCTTTCAACGGTCTTAAAGAAGTTAAAGGTCAAGCTTAATTCTTAACTGAATTAACAGCTTAACTTAAAGCTTTTGAAAACGCCTCGCACTTGCGGGGCGTTTTTGTATCTGACATATGAGAACGCTTCGCTTCGAGAGGCGGGAGCGGGCTTCGCCCTTCGGGAATGCTTCGCTTCGAGAGGTGGGAACGGGCTTTGCCCTTCAGGAACGCTTCGCTTCGAGAGGCGGGAAGGGGCTTCGCCCTTCGAGAACGCTTCGCTTCGAGAGGCGGGAACGGGCTTCGCCCTTCGAGAGCACTTCACTTGGAGATATAAGAACAGACTTTGCTTTTTGATGTCTTTCGCTCATGTTCATTTGTCATTCCCTAGAACGACGAAGGAGAGAGTCGGGAATCTCTTTGTTTCATTTTGCTGCTTTTTTCCTGTAAGGAGCGTGTGAGTCTCTTTTTATACCCTAGAGCCAATCACGCATTTATGCTATATATGTCACCTTATCTAATCCCTTCCGGTACAGAATGTTAGCAACGATATGCGAATCTTTGTTATAGCCCTTACGTTACTGTTTGGCTGGCTTCAATATACCCTCTGGTTTGGCAAAAACGGGGTCTCTGACTACTACACAGTAGAAGATGAAATTGAAGTGCAGCAGCAAGTAAACAGCAAGCTGCAAGCTCGTAATAACGAGATGTTCGCTGAGATTGATGACTTACGACAAGGTCTTGATGCAATCGAAGAACGTGCACGTCATGAACTTGGTTTGGTTAAAGATGGCGAAACCTTCTACCGAATTGTCGATGAGGAAGAGCATTAATATGTTGGATACTAACACTCCAACCCATATTGCCATTGTGCCAGCAGCTGGTGTTGGCAGCCGCATGAAGGCAGATCGCCCAAAACAATACCTGTTGATTGACGGCAAAGCGGTACTGGAACATACCGTAGAGAAACTGCTTTCTCACCCAAAGATTTCTAAGGTTGTCGTGGCTATTACCGACGGCGACCCATACTACCCTGAACTGTCCATTGCTCAACATCCTGATGTGATTCGTGTAGCTGGTGGCAAAGAAAGGGCAGACTCTGTGTTATCAGGGCTAAACTATGTAAGTACACATCTGGAAAGCGAGTGGGTATTAGTCCACGACGCGGCAAGACCGTGTGTATTAACATCCGACATTGACCGTTTGATTGATGTTTGTTGCGCTCATCCTACGGGTGGCATTCTCGCTTCTCCAGTGAGAGACACGATGAAGCGAGCAAACGCGGCACAAGATATCGATCACACGGTAGATAGAGAAGCATTGTGGCATGCATTAACTCCACAAATGTTTAAAACTCAGCAGCTTACTCAAGCACTGGCTGACGCATTAGAACAAGGTGCAACCATTACTGATGAAGCTTCGGCTTTGGAATGGTTAGGCGAGAAGCCGGCTTTAGTTCAAGGGAATGCGAATAATATAAAAATTACTCAGCCAGAAGATCTTGCGTTAGCCGAGTTTTATCTCAGCCGTGAGCGCGGCGAATAAAGAAAGGATAAAAAATGATTCGAATTGGTCATGGTTTCGACGTACATAAATTCGGTGGTGAAGGTCCGGTAATCATTGGTGGCGTAGCGATCCCTTACGAACAAGGTTTGATTGCTCACTCAGATGGTGATGTAGCGCTGCATGCGTTAACGGATGCCCTGCTTGGCGCGATTGCTGCGGGCGACATTGGTCGTCACTTCCCTGATACGGATGACAAATGGAAAGGCGCAGATAGTCGTGAATTACTGAAAGACGTTTACCGTCGAGTCAAAGAGCAAGGCTACCGTCTTGGTAATGCAGATGTCACTATCATGGCACAAGCGCCGAAGATGGCACCGCACATTGACGCAATGTGTGCTGCCATTGCCGAAGACCTTGAAACCGACATTAGCAACATTAACGTAAAAGCAACCACGACAGAACGTCTTGGTTTTACTGGACGCAAAGAAGGCATTGCAACGGAAGCAGTTGTACTTCTGTTTAAGCAATAATTAGCAATTTGCTCCTCTAAGCTGTGATATCAGCGGAAATACATCATGTCAGACATTTTATCTTCATTGGCTTACCTAACAGGTAAGCCAGTTGCATCTGCAAAAATCAAAGCGCAACCAGAGCACTTTCAGGTTCGCGAAGATTTAGGTTTTGCCTTTACGGGTGAAGGCGAGCACTTAATGGTTCGTATCCGTAAAACAGGTGAGAACACCAGTTTTGTTGCTAACGAACTAGCAAAAGCCTGTGGTGTTAAGTCGAAAGACGTTAGCTGGGCGGGCCTTAAAGACCGTCATGCTGTGACTGAACAATGGCTAAGTGTGCATTTACCAAAAGGTGAAACGCCAGACTTTTCAGCATTTTTGGCGCAATACCCAAGCATCGAAATCCTTGCAACGGATCGTCACAATAAAAAACTGCGTCCTGGAGACCTAGTAGGGAACGAGTTCGTGGTGACTTTGTCTGAAGTGACAGATGTAGCGGATGTTGAGCAACGCCTTGAAAAAGTGAAACAAGTGGGTGTGCCGAACTACTTTGGTAGCCAGCGTTTTGGTAACGATGGCAACAACCTTGAAGAAGCACGTCGATGGGGACGCGAGAACGTTCGTACCCGTAATCAAAACAAGCGCAGTATGTACCTGTCAGCAGCTCGTTCCTGGATCTTCAACCGCATTGTTTCCGCTCGCCTGGAGAATGGTGTGTTTGACAAGTTCATCGATGGTGATGTGGCACAGACAGCTTCTGGTACTCAGTTAGTTGACGCAAGCAACATGGCTGCTCTACAAGCGCAATTTGCTCAAAGCCAAGTGGCGATCACTGCTGCACTGGCGGGTGATAACGCGCTACCAACTCAAGCGGATGCGCTAACCTTAGAACAACCGTTCTTAGATGAAGAACCAGATTTGATGGCACTGATTCGTGGTAACCGCATGCGTCACGACCGCCGCGATATAGCACTCAAGCCACAAGACCTAGCTTGGACGGTCGATGGCAATAACATCACGATGACATTCTCGCTGGATGCGGGTTCATTTGCGACCTCAATCGTGCGTGAGTTGGTCATCGAAGAAAAGGTAGAAAGAGAATATTAATGGAAATGGATTCACACAACGCGAAGCCATTAAGAATACTGCTCAGCAATGATGACGGTGTTCATGCTCAGGGAATTCATGCGCTTGCTGATGAGCTAAGAAGCATTGCTGAAGTGACGATCGTTGCGCCGGATAGAAACCGCTCTGGTGCTTCTAACTCATTGACATTAGAGCAACCACTGCGTGTTACCGAGATAGCGCCGAAGACCTTCTCTGTGCAAGGTACACCAACAGACTGCGTGCACTTTGCGCTGAACGAGTTGATGAAAGATGACCTGCCAGACCTCGTGCTGTCAGGCATCAATCACGGCGCAAACCTAGGTGATGACGTGTTGTACTCCGGTACGGTGGCAGCTGCGATGGAAGGGCACTTCCTTGGCGTGCAGGCGATCGCTTTTTCTCTAGTCGGTAAACAACATTTTGAATCGGCTGCTAAAATTGCTCGCCAGTTGGTTGAGCAGCATCTGATTCGCCCAATTCCAACCAACCGTCTATTGAATGTGAACGTCCCTGATCTTCCGTTTGAAGAGCTTGGTGAGATTGAAGTGACTCGCTTAGGTGCGCGTCATCACGCTGAGAATATGATCAAGCAGAAAGATCCGCGTGGACATGATATCTATTGGCTCGGTCCTCCGGGCAAAGAGCAAGATGCCGGTATCGGTACGGACTTTTACGCGATTGAACATGGCTTTGTTTCAATCACGCCACTGCAAGTCGATCTCACTGCTCATGAGTCGCTGCGCGCAATGGACAGTTGGTTAAAGGAAGAGAATTAATGATTAACCCACATGCTGACAGGTTGATAGCATTTCTTATCTCCAGTGGCATCAGTGATCAACGAGTGTTGGATGCGATTTATCGACTGCCGCGTGAGAGCTTTGTCTCACAAGCAATGATGCACCAAGCGTACGACAACAATGCGTTGCCGATTGGTCAGGGGCAAACCATTTCTCAGCCTTACATCGTTGCAAAAATGACAGAGTTGCTCGATTTGAAATCGGACAGCAATGTTTTAGAGATTGGCACGGGCTCGGGCTACCAAACAGCAGTCCTTGCTCAAATTGTTGATCATGTCTATTCAGTTGAACGCATTAAGTCTCTGCAATGGGATGCTAAGCGTCGCCTGAAACAACTGGATATCTATAACGTCTCTACTAAACACGGAGATGGTTGGCTCGGATGGGAAGCGAAAGGCCCGTTCGATGCGATTATCGTCACTGCGGCTGCGGAAAGTGTTCCCCAAGCACTTTTATCCCAGCTGAAAGAGGGCGGTAAGATGATCATTCCTGTTGGTGAAGAAGAGCAACAACTATTAAAAATTGAACGTCAGGGTGAACAATATCTGTCGACCGCGGTAGAAATGGTAAGATTTGTGCCATTAGTTGCAGGTGATTTAGCTTAAGGGTTAAAGACTAGGTGAAGAAGTTATTACATCGTTTTGGTATTAGCTGTTTGTTGGCTGCGGGACTGGTTGGTTGCGCGGCTCACTCACCTGCACCTGTTTCTAGCTTAAACAAAGATTACTCAGCGGTTGAACGTGGCAGCTATAGAGGGAGTTATTACGAAGTAAAGAAAGGTGATACCCTTTATTTTATTGCCTACGTCACAGATAAGAATGTAAATGATCTTGTTCGTTACAATGAATTGTCTGCGCCTTACACGATTTTTCCGGGGCAGAAGCTAAAACTTTGGGCCCCGAAATATGTCGCACCTAAATATGGCCATAAAGTGGAACCCGTTGTAGCTCCGGTAGTTGCGGCGAAACCTGCTCCAGTGACTAAAACATCAACAGCGTCAAAGTCGTCAAATTCAAGTAAAAGCTCTACTCAACAACCCAAGCCAACTACGACTCAAGTTGCACAAAAACAGCCGCCAAAGAAGGTTGAACAATCCAAATCAAAGGAGTATGTTGGGTCAAAAGGTAACCAAAATGTTAAACCAAAACCACCAGTAACTACGGCGAAAAACGACAAAGTATCTAAGTGGTTATGGCCAACAAAAGGGAGAGTAATCAAGAACTTCTCAGCGGGAGAACAGGGAAATAAAGGCATCGACATCGCAGGACAGCGTGGTCAGCCTATCGTTTCAACCGCAGCCGGCACAGTTGTGTACTCAGGTAATGCGCTACGAGGTTATGGCAACCTAATTATAGTGAAGCATAACGACAATTATTTAAGCGCATACGCACACAATGACAGATTGCTGGTTTCAGAAGGACAAAGTGTTAAGAGCGGACAAAAAATTGCGACCATGGGTAGTTCAGGTTCTAAATCCGTCAAACTTCACTTTGAAATTCGCTACCAAGGTAAGTCAGTGAATCCAAAGCGCTATTTACCTTAAAACTTTGAATAACAACTTGCGACATCATTTAGCGACATATTGAGTTGTCATGTCTTGCTAACTCGCCAGGGGGAGGCGTTATGAGTATCAGCAACACAGTAACCAAAGTTGAAGAGTTCGAATATGACAATGCATCAACGGAAGGCATTGCTAACAACGAGCTTGAAAAAACATCCAACCGAACCAAAACAGCAGCACGCGAAGAATTCGACGCGAGCAGCAAGAGCCTAGACGCTACTCAGCTTTACTTAGGCGAAATTGGTTTTTCACCTCTACTCACGGCAGAAGAAGAAGTACTTTATGCTCGACGTGCGCTGCGTGGCGATGAAGCTGCTCGCAAACGTATGATCGAAAGTAACTTGCGTCTTGTAGTGAAGATCTCTCGTCGATACAGCAATCGTGGTCTAGCACTTCTTGATCTCATTGAAGAAGGTAATTTAGGTCTGATTCGTGCGGTAGAGAAGTTTGATCCAGAAAGAGGCTTCCGTTTCTCAACTTACGCGACGTGGTGGATTCGCCAAACGATAGAACGTGCGTTGATGAATCAAACTCGTACAATCCGTCTGCCAATTCATGTGGTTAAAGAGCTGAACATTTATCTGCGTACTGCGCGTGAACTTTCTCAGAAGCTCGACCATGAACCAACAGCAGAAGAGATTGCTGCACAGTTAGATATCCCAGTAGAAGACGTAAGCAAAATGCTTCGCCTTAATGAGCGCATTAGCTCTGTCGATACACCGATTGGTGGTGACGGCGAGAAAGCGCTACTGGATATTATTCCTGATGCCAACAACTCGGATCCTGAAGTTTCCACTCAGGACGATGACATCAAATCTTCATTGATCCATTGGCTAGAAGAGCTGAATCCAAAACAGAAAGAAGTGCTAGCGCGTCGTTTTGGTCTGCTTGGCTATGAGCCATCAACACTTGAAGAAGTGGGACGTGAGATTGGTCTAACACGCGAACGTGTTCGTCAGATCCAGGTGGAAGGTTTACGTCGACTACGCGAGATCTTGATCAAACAAGGTCTGAATATGGAAAACCTGTTCAACGTAGAAGACGACTAAACAAAGACCGCTGTAGAGGCGAATTCAGAATAAACAAAAGGCTATGGGTGACCATAGCCTTTTTGCGTTTTACAGGATCACTTCAGAAACTAGAGCATCTTCTTCAAGCGGTAAAGTTCTTCCAATGCCTGACGCGGCGTTAGATCGTCAGGATCGATGTTCGACAGTGCTTGTTCAACATCACTAGGTTCAGGAATTAGGCTGAGTTGATTTGCCACATCAACAGTACTCGGACGAGGTGAGTCAGTTCCTTGACCTAATTGTTCAAGCTGCGACAGTTTGTGACGTGCGTTCTTGATGACTGGCTTTGGAACGCCCGCTAAACCAGCAACTGCTAAACCATAAGACTTGCTTGCCGCGCCTTCTTGTACTGCGTGCATAAAGGCAATGCTGTCACCGTGCTCTACCGCATCAAGGTGAACATTGGCTAGATTTGGCAGTAGGTTTGGCAGCTCAGTCAGTTCGAAGTAGTGCGTTGCGAACAGCGTCATAGCGCCAATTTGAGTTGCAAGCCATTCAGCACTTGCCCATGCCAAAGACAGGCCATCGTAAGTACTGGTACCGCGACCGATCTCATCCATTAGCACCAAGCTGTTCTTGGTTGCGTTGTGAAGAATGTTGGCTGTTTCAGTCATTTCTACCATGAAGGTTGAGCGACCAGAGGCCAAATCATCAGATGCACCGATACGAGTAAAGATACGGTCTAGAGAGCCAATATGAGCTGATTCTGCAGGTACGTATGAACCAATGTGAGCCATCAAAGCAATCAATGCGGTTTGGCGCATATAGGTCGATTTACCACCCATGTTTGGACCAGTGATGATCAGCATTTTACGGTTTGAACTAAGCTCAATCGGGTTGGCAATAAATGGTTCGCTAGTCACTTGTTCAACGACAGGGTGACGGCCGGCTTGAATGCTGATGCCCGCTTCTTTATCCAAAGTTGGGCGGCAGTAATCAAGTGAATCTGCACGCTCGGCTAGGTTTTGTAGTACGTCTAACTGAGAAATCGCCGAAGCAAGGTTTTGCATCTTCTCAAGGTTTGGCATCAACAAATCAAACAGCTCTTCCCACAGTTTTTTCTCAACTGCTAGCGCTTTTGATTTAGAGTTCAGTACCTTGTCTTCGTGCTCTTTCAACTCAGGAATGATGTAGCGTTCAGCATTTTTCAGCGTTTGGCGACGTACATAGTGTGGTGGAACCAAGTGGCTTTGACCACGACTAACCTGAATGAAGAAACCGTGTACAGCGTTGTAGCCAACTTTTAGGGTGTCGATACCATGACGTTCGCGTTCGTCAGCTTCGAGTTTTTCTAGATACTCGGTTGCGCCGTCTGCAAGTTTGCGCCATTCATCAAGCTCAGCATTGTAGCCCTCTGCAATCACGCCTCCTTCACGAATAACCACTGGCGGGTTTTCTTTGATTGCGCGCTCGAGTAAATCACATACCTCATCTAATGGTGCAGCAAACTGAGCCAGCTTTTTAAGGTATGGGTGAGCTAGAGAAGAAGTCACAGCTTCCAACTCTGGCAGTTGCTGCATCGCATGGCGCAGACGAGCCATATCGCGCGGACGTGCCGAGCGAAGTGCCAAACGAGCGAGGATACGTTCAATATCACCAATTTGTTTGAAGATTGGTTGAATGTCGGTGAACAAGCTTTGATCTTTGATTTCACCAATCGCATCAAGACGGTTGTTAAGGGTATCAACACAGCGCATTGGCTGGTGCAACCAACGTTTTAGCATACGGCTGCCCATTGGGGTCGCACAGTGATCGAGCACTTCAGCTAGCGTGTTATCAGTGCCGCCTGATAGGTTTTGCGTCAGCTCTAAGTTGCGACGTGTAGCGGCATCAAGAATGACAGAGTGATCTTGGCGATCAAACGTCAATGAACGAATGTGCGGTAGGGCAGTGCGCTGAGTATCTTTTACGTATTGGATCAAACAACCCGCAGCACACAGACCGAGTGAAGCATGCTCAACCCCAAAGCCTACCAAATCGCGCGTACCAAATTGTTGGTTCAATTGCTGTTTAGCGGTATCTAGCTCGAACTCCCAGACCGGGCGACGACGGTTACCGTTACGGTTCGACATCAAATGTACGGGTTCAAAATCTTCTGGGAAGAGTAACTCACGAGGTGCGGTGCGTTGCAGCTCTGCGGCCATCGCTTCTTCGGTTTCCGGCTCGACTAGTTGGAAACGCCCCGAAGTTACATCCAATGTCGCGTAACCGAATTTACCATTATGATGGTAAATCGATGCAATCAGGTTATCGATACGCTCGGACAGCAGCGCTTCATCAGTCACAGTACCAGGCGTAACAATGCGTACTACTTTACGCTCAACCGGGCCTTTACTTGTTGCTGGATCGCCAATCTGCTCACAGATCGCCACAGACTCACCAAGCTGAACAAGTTTAGCTAGATAACCTTCTACCGCATGGAATGGAACACCAGCCATCGGGATAGGTTCACCTGCCGACGCACCACGTTTGGTCAACGAAATATCAAGCAATTGAGATGCGCGTTTAGCATCGTCGTAGAAGAGTTCGTAGAAGTCGCCCATGCGGTAAAACAGCAAGATTTCTGGGTTCTCAGCCTTTAGCTTGAGATATTGCTGCATCATCGGAGTGTGTTTTTGTTCAGCTTTCACAGGTAAGTACTTTTGTTTATTTCCGTAGCGGCTTAGGATACGTGAATCCCTATCAAGTAAAAAGAGACAAAGGGCATTTTTGGCTATGGAAAGAGCAACAAAATTGAGTGCCGATTTAGGCGCATTATTGGCTAAGCACGGACATGTTTTAACGACGGCAGAATCATGTACAGGCGGTGGTGTTGCAACCGCCATTACTGACATTGCTGGTAGTTCAGCGTGGCTTGATCGCGCGTTCGTCACTTACAGTAACGAGGCTAAAATGGAGATGCTTGGCGTACAGGCTTCAACATTAGATGTGCATGGTGCAGTGAGTGAGCCAGTTGTGATTGAAATGGTGCAGGGCGCAATTAGAAACTCAAATGCCACCATCGGCGTATCCATCAGTGGTATTGCAGGCCCGGGAGGAGGCAGTGAAGAGAAACCTGTCGGTACAGTCTGTTTTGCTTTTGCTGATAACCAAAGTTGGCAGCAAGTAGAAACCATGCATTTCACTGGTGACCGTGCAAAAGTTCGCAAAAAAGCGGTCGAGCATGCACTGACTCAATTGCATCAACATCTGCTCTAGAATTTCTGAAATTGTTTTAGCCCAGCGTTGATAAGGGCTAGAGCAAATTATGGCTATAGGTCAGCCAAATTTTTTTCATACAGGTATAGACACTGTATGAATCAACAGTATAATAACTTTCATTGCTGAGCAGTTCTTCTGCTTAAGAAAAATGAATTACTATTCGTCGCCCAAAGAAGATGAATAAATCGGAGAAAGTAATGGACGAGAACAAACAGAAAGCGCTCGCCGCTGCGCTAGGTCAAATTGAAAAGCAATTCGGTAAAGGCTCTATCATGCGCCTTGGTGATAACCGCGCAATGGACGTAGAAACCATCTCAACGGGTTCTCTTTCTCTTGATATCGCTTTGGGTGCTGGTGGTCTACCAATGGGTCGTATCGTAGAAATCTACGGTCCAGAATCTTCAGGTAAAACAACGCTAACTCTTGAACTTATTGCTGCTGCGCAACGTGAAGGCAAAACTTGTGCGTTTATCGATGCAGAGCACGCTCTAGATCCTGTATACGCAAAGAAACTTGGCGTTGATATCGATGCACTATTGGTTTCTCAGCCAGACACTGGTGAGCAAGCGCTAGAAATCTGTGACGCACTTGCACGCTCTGGTGCGATTGACGTTATGGTTGTCGACTCAGTTGCAGCACTAACACCAAAAGCAGAAATCGAAGGCGAAATGGGCGACAGCCACATGGGTCTTCAAGCACGTATGCTTTCTCAAGCGATGCGTAAGCTAACGGGTAACCTAAAGCAATCTAACTGTATGTGTATCTTCATCAACCAAATCCGTATGAAGATTGGTGTGATGTTCGGTAACCCAGAAACAACGACTGGTGGTAACGCACTTAAGTTCTACGCTTCTGTTCGTCTAGATATCCGTCGTACTGGCGCAATCAAAGAAGGTGACGAAGTAGTAGGTAACGAAACGCGCATCAAAGTTGTTAAGAACAAGATTGCAGCACCGTTTAAAGAAGCAAACACGCAAATCATGTACGGCCAAGGTTTCAACCGTGAAGGCGAACTGATTGACCTAGGCGTGAAGCACAAGCTAGTTGAAAAAGCGGGTGCATGGTACAGCTACCAAGGCGACAAGATTGGCCAAGGTAAAGCAAACGCTTGTAACTACCTACGCGAAAACCCAGAAATCGGTAAAACTATCGATGCTAAACTGCGTGAAATGCTACTTTCACCAGCACTACCTGAAGCACCAGAATCGGGTGAAAAATCAGAGCAAGAAGAAGAGTTTTAATCTTCTGATTGAATCATATTGAACAAAGCCCTGCTATGCGGGGCTTTGTTGTATCTGCTGAAATCAAAACCGAAAAAACAAAGGTTAGATTAATATCAATTAGAGTAGGTAAGCGATCAGAACTAGCGCGTCAGTAAGCTAGAGTGAGCGGTTGTTTACTACGATTGTTATAGAGCCTGTACAGCAAAAACAGTTTTAGGATCACCATGTACCAAAAGCGTCAAGCGCCGACCTTATCCAGCAAAGAAGCGGCTATCCAATTATTAAGCCGTCGAGATCATGGGCAATACGAGTTATACCAAAAGTTAGCTCTAAAAGGTTATGAAGAAGCAGACATCGAAGCGGCCATTAATTTTTGTCTCGACCATAATTATTTGGATGATCTGCGTTATGCAAAAAGCCAAGTGCGCCAGCATGTTTACAAAGGTCACGGTGAGCGTCGCATTCGTCAAGAATTGAACCAAAAGCGTGTCGCAGAATCCATCATTGATATGGCGATGGCAGAAGAGCCACAAGACTGGTTTGAACTGGCAAGAATGGCTGCAGAGAAGAAATTCAAAGGAATAAAAGCCAAAGACCAGAAAGAGTACGCTAAACAGGTGCGATTTCTGCAATATCGTGGCTACAGTTTTGACCAAATCAGCTATGCGCTGAGCTTTGAGGACGAAGATTAGCGGTGAATGGTTCACGCTGATTTTTGTTTTGCTTCAAATTTTTTCTTCTCCCCCCTCTTTTCCGTAAGAAAACTAGTCGTAGCTGATTGCATGATCTACAATACGGCAAAATTCTAACTCGACTATTTTCAGGAAGAGCTGCATGTACATGAGCACTGATGAGGTTCGTAACGCGTTCCTCAAGTTCTTTGAGAGCAAAGGACACCAAATCGTAGAAAGTTCATCGTTAGTTCCACATAACGACCCAACCCTGCTGTTCACAAACGCGGGTATGAACCAATTTAAAGATTGTTTCTTAGGCTTAGAAAAGCGAGCCTACACTCGAGCGACTACGGCTCAACGTTGTGTACGTGCTGGTGGTAAACACAACGACCTGGAAAACGTTGGCTTCACTGCTCGTCACCACACATTCTTTGAAATGCTAGGTAACTTCAGCTTTGGTGATTACTTCAAAGAAGACGCGATTGCTTTCGCATGGGAATTTCTAACTGAAACTCTTAAGCTGCCAGCAGACCGTCTACTAGTAACGGTTTACGAGACAGATGACGAAGCATTCGATATCTGGAACAAGAAAGTAGGCGTTCCAGCAGACCGCATTATCCGCATTGGCGACAAGAAAGGTGGTAAGCCATTTGAGTCAGACAACTTCTGGCAAATGGGTGACACGGGTCCTTGTGGTCCATGTACTGAAATCTTCTACGATCACGGTGAGCACATTTGGGGTGGCCGTCCTGGCACACCTGAAGAAGATGGTGACCGTTTTATCGAGATCTGGAACAACGTATTCATGCAGTTCAACCGTCAAGCAGACGGCACTATGGAACCGCTACCAAAACCATCGGTAGATACGGGGATGGGTATCGAGCGTATCTCTGCAATCATGCAGGGCGTTCACTCAAACTACGAAATCGATGTATTCCAAGCTCTTATCAAAGCCGCTGCTGAAGTGATCGGTTACGAAGACCTATCAAACCAATCGCTACGCGTTATTGCTGACCACATCCGTTCATGTTCATTCCTGATCGTTGATGGCGTGATGCCTTCAAACGAAGGTCGTGGTTACGTTCTACGTCGCATCATCCGTCGTGCAGTTCGTCACGGTAACAAGCTGGGCGCACAAGGTGCATTCTTCCACAAATTGGTTGGTGTACTAGCTGACATCATGGGTACGGCTGGTGAAGAGCTGAAGCGTCAACAAGCTGTGGTTGAAAAAGTATTGCGTATCGAAGAAGAAAACTTCGGTCGTACACTTGAGCGTGGTATGGCGATTCTAAACGAAGCGCTAGATAACATTTCTTCGCAAGGAACGGACGGTAAAGTACTAGACGGCGAAACCGTATTCAAACTTTACGACACTTACGGCTTCCCAGCTGACTTAACTAACGACGTTGCACGTGAGCGTGAGTTCGCTATCGACGAGGAAGGTTTCGAGAAAGCGATGGAAGAGCAGCGTCAACGTGCACGTGAAGCAGGTAACTTCGGTACTGATTACAACGCAGCAATCAAAGTTGATACGCAAACAGAATTCTGTGGTTACACAGGCACTAAAGGCTCTAGCTCTGTAGCAGCGATGTTCGTTGAAGGTAACGAAGTAGAATCACTATCTGCAGGCGATAAAGCAATCATCGTACTTGGTGAAACACCATTCTACGCTGAGTCAGGCGGTCAATGTGGTGACGCTGGTGAAATCCGCACTGAGTCTGGTGTATTCCGTGTTGAAGACACTCAGAAGCTAGGTAACGCAATCGCGCACCACGGTGTGATGGCTGAAGGTGTGCTAGCGAAAGGTGACGAAGTAGCAACTATCGTTGACGCCGAGCGTCGCGCAGCTATCTCTCTAAACCACTCAGCAACGCACTTGCTACACGCAGCGCTACGCCAATTGCTTGGTGAGCATGTTACTCAGAAAGGCTCACTAGTGAAGGCTGATGGTCTACGTTTCGACTTCTCACACCTAGAAGCAGTAACTGCAGCTGAATTAAAAGAAGTTGAGCGTCTAGTCAACGCGCAAATTCGTCGTAACCACGTGATTGAAACCAACGTGATGGACATTGAGTCTGCGAAGAAGAAAGGCGCAATGGCATTGTTCGGTGAGAAGTACGACGACGAAGTACGCGTACTGTCTATGGGCGATTTCTCGACTGAGCTTTGTGGTGGTATCCACGCTTCAAGCACTGGTGACATCGGTCTATTCAAGATCACATCTGAAGGTGGTATCGCAGCAGGTATCCGCCGTATCGAAGCGGTAACGGGTGAAGGTGCGCTAGACGCAATCGAAGCTCAAGCGGCTAAGTACGAAGAGAAACTGGCTGAATCAGCACAGAAAGCGAAATCTCTAGAGAAAGAAATCCAAAAACTGAAAGACAAGATGGCAGCAGCAGAAAGCGCGAACATCATGGGTAAAGTACAGGATATCAACGGTACTAAAGTACTGATTGCAGCTCTAGAAGGCGCAGATAACAAGAACCTACGTACTATGGTTGATGACATCAAAAACCAAGTAGGTAGCGGCGTTATCCTTCTTGCAAACGTGAACGATGACAAGATCGGCCTGATTGCAGGTGTAACCAAAGACCTTATCGGCAAAGTGAAAGCGGGCGACCTAGTTAAGATGGTTGCTGAGCAAGTTGGTGGTAAAGGTGGCGGTCGTCCAGATATGGCTCAAGCAGGTGGTACCGATGTTGCGGCGCTACCTGCGGCGATTCAGACTGTACAGCCTTGGCTAGAAGAACGCCTATAATTATTTAAAACACATCTTACGCTCAATCAATGTTCTTTGATTGGGCGTAATTTTTTTATGATAACCAAGTGGTTTAATTGACCGTATTTTAACCAGGTCATTTACGCTGCTTGGTTTTTGTTGTAACTACCGCTTATATAATTTCAACTAGTGGAATATGAGTGGTCCTAATGAGACTTTGGTCTTGGGAAGGTGAAGACTGGTGAAAAAGCCCCTTATCGTGCAAAAGTTTGGCGGAACCTCGGTGGGTTCAATTGAGAGAATCCACCAGGTAGCTGAACACATCATTAAGGCGAAAAATGATGGTAATCAAGTTGTCGTAGTTGTGTCTGCAATGTCAGGCGAAACAAACCGATTAATGGACCTAGCTAAACAAGTAGATAGCGTTCCTACGGCTCGAGAACTTGATGTTTTGCTCTCTGCTGGTGAGCAAGTGTCGATGGCACTGCTGGCAATGACTCTGAATAAATTGGGTTATGCTGCGCGCTCACTTACCGGAGCACAGGCGAACATTGTGACGGACAATCAACACAATGACGCGACGATTAAACACATTGATACTTCTACGGTTATGGATTTACTTGAGCAAGACCAAATCGTCATCGTAGCAGGCTTCCAAGGTGTGAATGAAAATGGGGATATCACCACATTAGGTCGAGGTGGCTCAGATACGAGCGCAGTGACACTGGCTGGTGCGTTAAGCGCTGATGAGTGTCAAATCTTTACCGACGTTGATGGTATTTATACTTGTGATCCACGTGTAGTAAAAAACGCTCAAAAGATGGCGGTGATTGATTTCCCCTCGATGGAAGCAATGGCCAGTCGTGGAGCGAAAGTGTTGCATCTCCCTTCTGTGCAGTTTGCATGGAAGAATAATGTACCGCTGCGCGTGCTTTCTACATTTGATGTGAATGAAGGCAGTTTGGTAAAAGGAGAAGCAGGCTTAAAAGCCGTCTCTGGTATAGCCATTCAACGTGACCTTGCCATGATTGAAGTCGACAACGAACATTTGTCTAGCATTACAAAGCAATGTCAGATGTTGGGTATCGACATTTGGAATGTGATCGAGGAAACAGATCGAACAGGTATCATGATAAAACAAGATGCATGTGCCAAGTTGGATCTGGTGTTCAGCGATAAAATCCGTAATAGTGAGGCTGTAAGCCTGTTGACCGCTGTGGGGCTTGAAGCCAATGGAATGGTTGACCACGCCTGCGAATTGTTGGCACAGCAAGATATTGCGATCAATTTCTGCTCAACGAATGCACTCACTATGATGCTAGTCTTACCACCTGAGTGTGTGGATGCAGCAGCAAACATTCTTCATGATGCTTACGTCACATCTAGCGAAGCAGTAAACATTCAGCAAAAACATGCCTTTTTGGGCTAATTTTCGGTCACAAGGTAGTTTACGAAAATATAACTTTTGTTGGATAATAGCTTTGTAGCAAGAATATTTAGAGATTACTCAAGGAGCAAAGAATGCTAATTTTGACTCGCCGCGTAGGCGAAACACTGATGATTGGTGATGAAGTGACTGTAACTGTACTAGGTGTTAAAGGTAACCAAGTACGTATCGGCGTTAACGCTCCGAAAGAGGTTTCTGTTCACCGTGAAGAAATCTACATGCGCATTCAAGCTGAAAAGGGCAATGGTAACGTTGCTTCTGGTAACTACTAAGCCGCTCCTGTTTACAGAGCTTAGTTTGAATGAAAAAGGCTAGCCGATGGGCTAGCCTTTTTAGTTTCTAATTAATGTCATTTTTTAAGAGAAGACTCTCTTTTTTTCATCATAATAGGGTGGTAAAGTTTGTTTAATAGTCACTTTGATTAAATCCGCATCGGTTAAGCGATTTTTGCGTTTTTTTTCAAAGAAAGTGTTTGACATATTTTCGGTAAAACGTAATATGTGCCTCCGCAAGACGGTGAGGTGGCCGAGAGGCTGAAGGCGCTCCCCTGCTAAGGGAGTATACGGTTTATCCCGTATCGAGGGTTCGAATCCCTCCTTCACCGCCATTCTTGCAACGTTGATTTATCAACAAAAAGTGCGTCCTTAGCTCAGCTGGATAGAGTACCTGGCTACGAACCAGGCGGTCGGAGGTTCGAATCCTCCAGGACGCGCCATATCTCTTCTGAGATATAACAATGAAAACGGTGAGGTGGCCGAGAGGCTGAAGGCGCTCCCCTGCTAAGGGAGTATACGGTTTATCCCGTATCGAGGGTTCGAATCCCTCCTTCACCGCCATTCATTGACTGGCCCGACGGCCTTTTTTTTGTTTCGTAAGAAATGAATGTGATTTACTTCACAACTTCCTAGCAAGAAGATCTGCGCGTCCTTAGCTCAGCTGGATAGAGTACCTGGCTACGAACCAGGCGGTCGGAGGTTCGAATCCTCCAGGACGCGCCA
>NZ_JAADJW010000032.1:0-62258 GCF_010092875.1 Vibrio sp. LB10LO1 | reverse complement strand
GAGCGGGAAGTTAATGTTCCCAACGTGGACTCCGAATACATTAGCGCAAACCAACTCCGTTATTACTTAATTGTAGTTGCAATAACGGGGCGGACCATACATTTTTTATCCCTGCCTTTATCAATTGCACTGCCATGCTTCCCCTTACTCATAGTAAGAAACAAGCGATTTAGCGTACAGAGCAACGATGAGGCTGAGCATTTAGCGTATAAGAAGCTGGAAGCAAGCTATCAAAAACACGTATGAAGCGCTTAACCAAAGCGATTCCAATACCACACTTTTCATCGTCATTTTTAACTCATAACTTTCTTCAAAAGTGCCTTCAAATCACTTCCTTTCCTGAATAAAAAAAGCATAATCAGTAGCCAAATTTTGCTGTCAAAACTTACTTATTTTTCCTCTACAAGGGAAAATTGAGCAACATTTGATACAGATTGCGAAGTCAATCACAACAGAACGGCAGATTAAATTTCACCTAGTTAATTAACAAAATTTTCAGGTGTGAGCCAGATCGCCAATACCGTACAACAACAGAAAACACTCACTAATAGTTACCAAGAGGGTAAGTAACCACTAACACACAGCATTAATAAGGATATAAACTGCGACGCATATCAACGTTTATTTTTTCACCTGGATTGACTTAAAAACAAGCAAAATGACGTTTATGACGTAGTTGATGTGGTTTTTAACGTTTTTAACGGGAATCGAGTTTGATTATTTTGTGGATAAGGTGTTTTCTTAGTCCTGCCTAAGGCCTACAGGCCACTCTTAGAGCGACGCAAATTGAAGTGAAGCAAAGAGGTGGGCCTTGGAGAGTGTTTATCAATTGATGACATTCAATTCCATTAGTGAAATGAAAGCAAATAGTAAGGAACAGCTATGCTTGCCAATATTAAAAAAACAGCACTAGCAACAGCAATTATTGCAACGGCTACTACAGGTTTTGCATCAGTAGCTACAGCCGCTGAGCGCAGTGAACTGACTATCCACCCTAAAGAGTTTACAACTTTTGTTCGTAACTTTAACCCTTTCTTGGGTGCAACTAACCTGCACACAACTACTGACTTTATCTACGAGCCGCTAGTTGTTTTCAACGAAATGCACGGCAACACGCCAGTATTCCGTCTAGCAGAAAACTTCCAAATGTCTGACGACCTAATGAGCGTAACTTTCGATATTCGTAAAGGCGTGAAATGGTCTGACGGTCAAGCGTTTACCGCTGATGACGTTGTTTACTCTTTCAACCTAGTAAAAGAGAAGCCAGAACTAGACCAATCTGGTATCAACTCTTGGGTTACTGGCGTAGAGAAAGTTAACGATTACAAAGTTAAGTTCCGTCTAAGCGAAGCAAACTCAAACGTTCCTTACGAAATTGCTAAAGTACCTGTCGTACCTAAGCACGTATGGAGCAAAGTGAAAGATCCTTCAACGTTCACGAACGAAAACCCAGTAGGTACTGGTCCATTTACAGAGATCGACACTTTCACTCCGCAACTATACATCCAGTGTGAAAACCCGAACTACTGGGATGCAGCGAACCTAGACGTTGACTGTCTGCGTGTTCCTCAAATCGCGAACAATGACCAGTTCCTAGGTAAGATTGTTAACGGCGAAATGGACTGGACTTCTTCATTCGTTCCAGACATCGACCGCACTTACGCAGCAGCGAGCCCTAAACACCACTACTGGTACCCGCCAGCAGGTACTCAAGCGTTCGTAGTAAACTTCAAGAACCCAGATGCAGCGAAAAACGAAGCACTAACTAACGTTGACTTCCGTCGCGCATTCTCTATGGCTCTTGACCGTCAAACTATCATTGATATCGCATTCTACGGCGGCGGTACAGTGAACGACTTCGCATCTGGTCTTGGCTATGCATTCGAAGCTTGGTCTGACGAGAAGACTCACGACAAGTTCAAGGGTTACAACTCTTACAACGCTGAAGGCGCTAAGAAACTTCTAGCGAAAGCTGGCTTTAAAGATGTAAACAAAGACGGTTTCGTTGACACGCCATCTGGTAAGTCTTTCGAACTACTAATCCAATCTCCAAACGGTTGGACTGACTTCAACAACACTGTACAGCTTGCTGTTGAGCAACTTGCAGAAGTAGGCATCAAAGCACGTGCTCGTACACCAGACTTCTCTGTGTACAACCAAGCAATGCTTGAAGGTACTTACGACGTTGCGTACACCAACTACTTCCACGGTGCAGACCCATACACTTACTGGAACAGTGCTTACAACTCAGCACTACAATCTGGTGACGGTATGCCTCGCTTCGCGATGCACTTCTACAAGAACGACAAGCTAGATGGTCTTCTAAACAGCTTCTACAAGACAGCTGACAAGCAAGAGCAGCTAGAAATCGCTCACGGTATTCAGCAAATCATCGCTCAAGACCAAGTGACTATCCCTGTGATGTCTGGTGCTTACATGTACCAATACAACACAACTCGCTTCACTGGTTGGTGGAACGAAGAAAATCCTAAGGGCCGTCCAAACATTTGGGCTGGTATCCCAGAGCGTCTACTTCACGTACTGGACCTAAAACCAGTTAAATAAGTAGAAGTTCATTTCTAGCGGCACACATCCCGTGTGCCGCCTATAAAAATCCCCTTGTTACTAAACCAACATATGGCGCTCGTCGTCAGGGGATTTTTCGCTCTAAATTTCGCTAGGAGCGACCTGAAACCAGAAACAGGGAAAAAATCTGGGTGAGTAAGGTGTGAGTTATGGGTTATTTTTTAAGACGTTTGTCGTTCTATCTTGTCGCGCTCTTGGTTGCAGCGACGTTAAACTTCATTATTCCGCGAGCAATGCCTGGTGACCCAGTTACCATGATGTTTGCTAACGCATCTGTACAGGTAACGCCAGAGCGAATCGCAGCAATGAAAGAACTGCTGGGTTTCGTAGATGGTCCAATCTACATTCAGTACCTGTCGTACATCAAAAACATTCTAAGCTGGGAGCTAGGTACTTCTATCCAGTTCTACCCGCTTTCAGTTAACTCTCTACTAGGTGGCGCATTCGGTTGGTCATTGTTCCTAGCAGGTACTGCAGTTGTACTATCGTTCTCGATTGCTTCTGTACTAGGTATCTTCGCAGCTTGGAAACGTGGTAGCCGATACGATGCATTCGTAACACCGGGCACACTGATCATTCAAGCGATTCCACAAATGGTTATCGCGATGCTAGCGCTGTTCATCTTTGCCATCGGTCTTAAGTGGTTCCCATCAGGCTACGCCTACACCCCGGGTACTGTGCCAGATTGGACAAGCTGGGAGTTCCTAAAAGACGTGGGTTACCACGCTATTCTTCCATTGTTCTGTGCGACGATTGTCCAGATTGGTGGCTTCCTAGTAAACATGCGTAACAACATGATCAACCTTCTTGCTGAAGATTACATCACAATGGCAAAAGGTAAGGGTCTGAGCGAAAACCGAGTAGTATTCAACTACGCAGCTCGTAACGCACTTTTACCAAGTGTAACCGCACTTTCAATGTCTCTAGGTATGGCAATCGGTGGTCAGCTAATCATCGAGATGATCTTCAACTACCCAGGTCTAGGTACGGTTCTTCTAAACGCAATTCACGCACGTGACTACCAAGTACTTCAAGGTCAGTTAATCATCATGACGATGTTCATGCTGTGCTTCAACCTAATGGCTGACATGCTGTACATGATTCTAGACCCTCGCCTACGTAAGGGAGGCAAATAATCATGAAAGAACTATTTAAACTGATTTTAGGTAACGCGTTCGCACGTGTTGGTTTGGCAATTATCTCAGTATTCATCTTTGTGGCAGTAGCTGCACCTTTGATTACTCAACACGCGCCAGACAAACGTACTGGTAACCCACATGAATACCCTGGCTTTGTTGTAAAACAAGCACAAAACAACCCTGATGGTTGGGTCGCGAAAAACCTAGCAGATGATCGTCGTACGCTGCTTATGTCGAAAAAGGCAGACCACGTTTTAGGTACATCTCGTATGGGTCGTGACATCTGGTCTCAAGTTGCTTACGGCGCTCGAGTATCGCTGGGTGTTGGTTTCGGCGCGGGTATCATCGTGTGTTTCTTAGCAACAGTTATTGGTATCTCAGCTGGTTACTTCGGCGGCCGTGTAGATGACGTACTGAGTGCTGCAATGAACATCATGCTAGTTATCCCACAGTTACCACTACTGTTCGTACTCGCCGCATTCATCGGGGAGGCAGGACCGCTCACCATTGCGTTGATTATCGCCGGTACCTCCTGGGCTTGGGGTGCGCGTGTTGTGCGAGCTCAAACCATGGCACTACGAGAAAAAGAATTCGTTAAAGCCGCAGAGGTTCTTGGTGAATCACCCATGCGCATCATCTTCGTTGAGATTTTGCCAAACCTTATCCCAATCGTAGGCGCAAGCTTCATCGGTTCGGTAATGCTAGCAATTAACACAGAAGCGGTAATTTCGTTCCTAGGTCTAGGCGATGCAAATACCATCAGCTGGGGCATCATGCTGTACAACGTACAGACTTCATCAGCGATGCTTATCGGCGCTTGGTGGGAAGTACTAGCTCCTTGTATTGCACTGACTCTACTGGTGACTGGCCTTGCTCTACTGAACTTCGCAGTCGATGAAATTGCCAACCCGCAGCTTCGTTCTCACAAAGGCATGAAGCGCTGGAAGAAAATGGCAGCACAAGACAAGAAAGAACGTGAGCCAGAATTGGCACCACAAAATGCACTATGGAGCGGAGATAAATAATCATGACTGCACCACTAATTTCTATCCGTAACCTATGCGTGGACTACATTACAGATGCGGGCGATGTCCGCGCCTGTAACAACGTCAGCTTCGACATTGCACCAGGCGAAGTATTTGGCCTAGCTGGTGAATCTGGCTGTGGTAAATCAACCGTTGCATTCTCGCTAATGCGCCTTCATAAGCCGCCAGCGTTTATCACAGGTGGTGAGGTTATTTTCAACGGCGAAGATATCCTTCAATACAGCGATGAGCGTATGCAGTCGTTCCGCTGGAGCGAAATGTCGATGGTATTCCAGAGTGCGATGAACGCTTTGAACCCAGTACTAACGATGGAAGAGCAGTTCTGTGACGTAATCATGCGTCATACCAACATGACTCGCGCTCAAGCCAAAGTTCGTGCAGAAGGTCTATTGGAAATCGTTGATATCCACCCTAGCCGACTAAGCGATTACCCACACCAATTCTCTGGCGGTATGCGCCAGCGTCTGGTTATTGCTATCGCTTTGGCTCTGAACCCGAAAATGATCATCATGGATGAACCTACAACGGCACTAGACGTGGTAGTTCAACGTGAGATTCTGCAAAAAATCTATGCACTTAAAGAAGAATTTGGCTTCTCGATTCTGTTCATCACTCATGACTTGTCACTGATGGTCGAGTTCTCTGACCGCATCGGCATCATGTACTCGGGTGAACTGATTGAGGTAGCCCCTTCTAAACAAATTCTGGAAAGTCCTTACCACCCTTACACAAAAGGTTTGGGTAGCTCTTTCCCTCCACTAACTGGTCCTAAGACCAAATTGACTGGTATTCCAGGCAACCCTTTGAACCTATTAGAAGTTCCTCAAGGTTGTCGATTCCAAGCTCGTTGTGACCGTGTCCATGAAGCTTGTACGCGAGTACCAACTCAGCTGCGTCAAATTGAACCTGGTCGTCTCTCAAACTGCCACTTGTATGGCGACACGATTGCTCAAGCTAAGGTTTAACAACAAAAAATAACGCTAGCTAAGAAGAAAATTACACTGGAGAGAATTATGAGCAAACAATTCGGCGAATTGCTGATTGAAGGTAAAAATGTCGTTAAGGACTTCCCTTTAAACAGTAACTCAATCAAGCAATCTAAGATGCGTGCAATCAACGACGTATCTTTCAAAATGTACAAAAGCCGCGGTTTGTCAGTAGTAGGTGAATCTGGTTCAGGTAAATCTACTACCGCAAAAATGATTGCGAAAATGTACGCACCAACGGATGGCATCATCGAGTACAAAGGTCGTGATATCCAAGACATCACCTCTCGTCACGATTTGATGACTTACCGCGAAGGCGTGCAAATGGTATGGCAAGACCCGTTTGGCTCGCTAAACCCAACACACAATATCTTCCACCATATTGCTCGCCCACTGTTGATCCACAAGAAGGTTTCACCGGGCAACAAGAAGGAACTGGAAGAGCGAGTGTACGACCTACTAGAACAAGTTGGTCTGATTCCGCCAAAAGAGACCGCGCAAAAGTTCCCACACCAGCTTTCTGGTGGTCAGCGCCAACGTGTGAACTTGGCTCGTAACATTGCGGTCGGCGCAGAAGTGGTACTGGCTGACGAACCAACGTCAATGCTCGACGTTTCAATTCGTGCCGGTGTTCTTAACCTGATGGAAGAGATGAAGTTTGAGAAGCAAATGTCTCTGCTTTATATCACTCACGACATCGCAACAGCGCGCTACATCGCTGAAGATCTCGCAGTTATGTACGTGGGCCACATGGTTGAATGGGGTGATACAGAGGAAATCATTCATGATCCTCAACACCCGTACACGCAGCTACTGGTTTCAGCTGTGCCAGATCCATCGAAGTCAATCCACGAGAAACTGAAAGGCAACAAAGGTGAGATCCCACTGTGGACACCAGAATCCGTGGGCTGTCCATTCGCTGGGCGCTGTGTTCATGCCACAGAAAAATGTCGCGAGCGACTGCCTGGTGTGACGCAACTGTCCGATAACCACTTTGTTCGTTGTTACTTATTCGAAGATTAATCATAACGAGGGTCAGGCATCAACCTGACCCCTTTTTCCCTTTATATTTTATTGTTTCCCGGAGAAATTGAATGCTGCTACTGACTAACCATATTGGTTATGAGCGTCTGGGCCCTAAAAAAGCGATCATCCAGACGAGCCGATCACGCCTGTCTTCTTATACGGCTTTATTGGTTTGCGCCAATAGTCATCAGACGGTTGCCACCCTAACCGTAGAGAAGCAAGGCAAAGTAGCGAACTGGCATCAAGGTCATTTCTACCTGATCGACTTTTCTTCATTTAATACTCCAGGTCACTACTATCTTCGTTTCGATCATTTACGCTCATCTCACTTTGAGATCGGCGAACACATTCTTCTCGATCACACTCTATCCGATGTGATCCACTATTTTAAATCGCAACGCTGTGGCGGTATTTTCGATCAACAAGATCGTCAAGCACCACTACTTAACTCTAACGAGACGGCGGATGTTCATGGCGGTTGGTATGACGCATCAGGTGACGTCAGCAAATACCTAAGCCACTTGTCCTATGCCAATTACCTCAACCCTCAACAAACCCCTATGGTGGTTTGGAATATGTTGAAAGGTTTGTCTCTGCTCCAAGGCAACGAGAAACTGGCTAAATTCACAGCAACTCGCCTCATTGAAGAAGCACTATTCGGCGCTGATTTCCTTGTCCGTATGCAAAACGAAAAAGGCTTTTTCTACATGACGGTGTTCGACAAGTGGAGTAAGGACACAGCTCAACGTGAAATCTGCGCCTACGAAACTCAACTTGGTCATAAGTTTGATGACTACCAAGCTGGTTACCGACAAGGAGCCGGCGTTAGCATTGCGGCATTAGCCTCAGCAGCACGCCTAGACTTTCACGGTGAGTTCGACCAACAAAAATATCGCAATGCGGCAGAAAATGGCTATTGGCATCTAAAAGAACACAACACCCAATATCTAAACGATGATGAAGAGAACATCATCGATGAATACTGCGCACTGCTTGCCGCTGTCGAGCTATTCAAAACAACAAAAGAAGCACGCTACCTAGAAGAAAGCCGCTTATGGGCAAAACGTCTTTCAGCTCGTCAAACAAGTGATGAACACATTCAACACTTCTGGGCTGCGAACCAAGATGGCAGTCGACCGTACTTCCATGCAGCCGAAGCGGGGCTTCCTGTTATCGCACTATGTGAGTACTTGTCGATTGAAGACGACTCTGAGCGCGCATCATCAATAAAACAAACCATCAATAACGCTTGTGAGTTTGAAGTTTCTATCACCAACAAAGTGAAGAACCCATTTGGCTACCCTCGCCAATACGTAAAAGGTGTAGATGAAGCCAAACGTGACGCATTTTTCGTGGCGCACAACAACGAGTCCGGTTATTGGTGGCAAGGTGAGAATGCCCGCTTGGGTTCACTGGCAACCATGGCTTATGGGGCACTCCCTTTCATTGAGTCAAAAGCACTAAAACAGCAGCTTTCTAAACTCGCACAAGATTCTATTAACTGGATTGTGGGGCTGAACCCATACGACATGTGTATGTTGGATGGTCATGGTCGTAACAATCCGGACTATCTTCCTCAATACGGTTTCTTCAATGCAAAAGGTGGCGTGTGTAATGGCATTACCGGCGGTTTCGAAGATGAGGAAGACATTGCATTTAATCCACCAGCACAAAAAGACGACATGCTTCAAAACTGGCGCTGGGGAGAACAATGGATCCCACATGGTGCTTGGTACCTACTCGCCGTAATGAGTCAGGCTCAGCACATCTCAACTTTAGCAACTAATCAAGCATTGAAGGAGCAATAAACATGGGGATGTATTTTGTAGGTATTGATGGCGGCGGCACCTCATGTCGCGCTCGTATCAAAGACGCACAAGGCAACTTCATCGGCGAAGCAAAAAGTGGCAGTGCCAACATTATGTTGGGAGCAGAAGTCGCAATGGCATCGATTCTAGAATCTATTGCTTCAGCAGCACAGCAAGGCGGCCTAACTCAACAAGACTTTGCCTCAATGCACGTAGGTTTAGCGCTTGCGGGGGCTGAACATAAAACTTCTTGGCAAGCATTCATGGCTTTAGAACATCCTTTTGCCAGTATGACACTCAACACTGACGCATACGGTGCTTGTATCGGCGCACACAATGGTGAAGATGGCGCAATCATGATTGCAGGAACCGGTTCTTGCGGCATTTTCCTTAAAGGCCTTGAGCAACATGTCGTCGGTGGGCGTGAATTCCCAATCTCAGATCAAGGTGGCGGTGCAGTCATGGGGCTGCGTCTGATCCAACAAGTATTACTAGCAGAAGATGGCATCCGTGAAAAAACACCTCTAGCCGCACACGTCATGAATCATTTTGAAAATGACGTCGACAACGTAGTTGCGTGGTCTAAACAGGCTTTGCCTCGCGATTACGGTCAATTTTCTCCTGCTATTTTCCAACATGCAGAACAAGGTGACGTGTTGGCAATAGAAATGCTTAAACAAACCGCAGCGGATATTGAGATGTTTTTAGTGGCTTTGAATAAGCGCGGTGCAACTCGTATTTGTTTGATGGGCAGCATTGCCGAGCGAATCTTGCATTGGTTATCTCCACCAGTCCAACAATGGGTGGTAGAGCCTCAGTTTGATGCGATTGAAGGAGCCATTATGTTTGCTGGCAAACCAGAGCATAACCTTTACTCAGTGAGTGTCGAGTAGGAGTGAAGATGGAATACCGTGTTGATTTAGTGGTCCTTTCTGAGCAAAAACAAAACTGCCGCTTCGGACTCACCTTTCATAACTTGAGTGACCAAGACCTAAACAGCTGGAGCTTAACTTTTGCTTTTGATCGCTACATCCTTCCTGATAGCGTTTCAAATGGCCACCTGACTCAAGTTGGTAGCTTTTGTACGCTCAAGCCTGAGGGCATGGTACTGGCAGCCAACCACCATTATTACTGTGAATTTAGTATTGGCTCCAACCCATTCCGTTATTACTCGGATGGCTTTAACGAAGCGATGATCGACTTTGTGGTTGATGGAACTCCTCAACGTGCACAAGTGGACGTCACTCCTATCGTTCTCGCTTCACCGTATCGTGAACGCAGTGAGATTCCTGCAAGCTTGACACATGCTCAACCTTTACTGCCTAAGCCAAATCATATTGAAGTCAGCGATCACTCTTTTACCTTTGATGAGCAAGCTGGTGTCGCGATTTATACCGACTTAGCCACTTCTGCAAAGTCGTGGTTACAGGATGAGTTGAAGCGAATCTATCAATTTGAACTACCTTCTTCAAACAGTGGAAAAATCCTGTTCAAAAGTAATCCAACCTTGGATGAAGGCACCTACAAGCTAAAAGTCTCTGAAGAGTCGATCAAGATCGAAGCTGGCTCTTCGTCAGGTTTTACTCATGCTTGCGCGACCTTATTGCAACTACTAAAACGAGACGAGAATACCAACACCATGGAAGTGGTGTGCTGCTCTATCAAAGACAGCCCTCGTTTTCGATACCGCGGCATGATGCTGGATTGCGCTCGCCATTTCCATTCCGTAGAGCAAGTAAAACGCCTGATCAACTTATTGGCACACTACAAGTTCAACACGTTCCATTGGCACCTCACTGACGATGAAGGCTGGCGTGTCGAGATCAAGTCTCTTCCTCAGCTTACCGATATTGGGGCGTGGCGCGGAATTGATGAAACAATCGAGCCGCAATACACCCATTTGTCTCAACGCTACGGCGGTTTCTACACGCAAGAAGAAATCAAAGACGTTATCGAATTTGCAGCACAACGTGGCATAACCATCATTCCTGAAATTGATGTACCTGGTCATTGCCGCGCGGCAATCAAGTCTCTACCACATCTATTGGTTGAAGCAGAAGACACCACTGAGTATCGCAGTATTCAGCACTACAACGACAACGTCATCAACCCTGCTCTGCCGGGTAGCTACGAGTTTATAGACAAGGTACTTGAAGAAATCGCAGCGCTCTTCCCTGCCCCATATGTTCACATTGGTGCAGACGAAGTGCCTAATGGAGTCTGGTCGAAAAGTCCTGCTTGCCAAGCGTTTATGGAGAAGTTGGGTTACACCGATTACAAAGAACTGCAAGGCCACTTCCTACGTCATGCTGAAGACAAACTGCGCAAACTGGGTAAACGTATGCTGGGTTGGGAAGAAGCTCAACACGGCAACAAAGTCAGCAAAGATACGGTGATCTACTCATGGCTAAGCGAAGAAGCGGCATTGAACTGTGCTCGCCAAGGCTTCGATGTAGTGCTGCAACCCGCACAAACCACTTACCTAGATATGACCCAAGACTACGCACCTGAAGAACCGGGCGTGGACTGGGCAAATCCACTGCCATTAGAGAAGGCATACAACTATGAGCCGTTAGCGGAAGTTCCTGCTGACGACCCAATCAGAAAACGCATTTGGGGCATTCAAACCGCTCTATGGTGCGAAATCATCAACAACCCATCGCGCATGGACTACATGATTTTCCCTCGCCTGACTGCCATGGCAGAAGCATGTTGGACTGAAAAACAACACCGCGATTGGACCGACTATTTATCACGTTTGAAAGGTCACCTTCCTCTGCTCGACTTGCAGGGAGTGAATTACCGCAAACCGTGGAAGTAATACCAAGCCAGATGCCAACGCATCACGCTTAAAGAGTTTTTAAATTTTTGGCTGCAGGCGCAGCTTAGTAAAAAGGAAATACACAAATGAAATACGGCTATTTCGATAACGAGAATCGCGAATACGTCATCACTCGCCCTGACGTACCAGCACCATGGACAAACTACCTAGGTACTGAGAAGTTCTGTACGGTTATCTCGCACAACGCGGGTGGCTACTCGTTCTACAACTCTCCAGAATACAACCGTGTTACTAAATTCCGTCCAAATGCGACATTCGATCGCCCAGGACACTACGTTTACCTACGTGATGATGAGACAGGTGATTACTGGTCAATCTCTTGGCAACCAGTTGCGAAAAGCCTTGACGAAGCAAACTACGAAGTTCGCCACGGTTTGTCTTACTCTAAGTTCAAATGTGAATACAGCGGTATTACCGCAACAAAAACACTGTTCGTGCCAAAAGGCGAAGACGCTGAAATCTGGGATGTAGTGATTAAAAACACCTCAGATAAGCCACGTACGATCAGCGCATTCTCATTTGTTGAGTTCTCATTCAGCCACATTCAATCTGATAACCAAAACCATCAGATGTCTCTGTACTCTGCTGGTACGTCATACAACGAAGGTGTGATTGAGTACGACCTGTACTACAACACGAACGATTTTGAAGGTTTCTACTACCTAGCTTCAACATTTGACCCAGATTCGTACGACGGCCAACGTGACAGCTTCCTAGGTCTGTACCGTGACGAAGCGAACCCGCTAGCGGTAGAACAAGGTAAGTGTTTCAACACAGCGCAAACTTGTTACAACCACTGTGGCTCTCTACACAAGCAATTTACTATCCAACCGGGTGAAGAAGTTCGCTTTGCTTACATTCTAGGTATCGGTAAAGGCAACGGTGAGCGTCTACGTGCTAAGTACCAAGACCTTGCAGAAGTCGACAATGCATTTTCGGGTATCAAAGCACACTGGGATGAGCGTTGTGGCAAGTTCCAAGTGAAATCGCCAAACGAAGGTCTAGATACCATGATCAACGCTTGGACACTGTACCAAGCAGAAACTTGTGTGGTGTGGTCTCGCTTTGCTTCATTCATCGAAGTGGGTGGTCGTACTGGTCTTGGTTACCGCGATACAGCACAAGATGCAATCTCAGTTCCTCACGCTAACCCAGCAATGACGCGCAAACGTATCGTTGACCTGCTGCGCGGCCAAGTGAAAGCGGGTTACGGTCTACACCTATTCGATCCAGATTGGTTCGATCCAGAGAAAGCAGATGTTAAACCATCTAAATCTCCAACCGTAGTTCCAACACCTTCTGACGAAGATAAGATCCACGGCATCGAAGACACCTGTTCTGATGACCATCTATGGCTAGTTCCAACCATCTGTAAGTACGTGATGGAAACCGGTGAGCATAGCTTCTTCGACGAAGTGATCCCTTACGCAGATGGCGGTGATGCGAGCGTTTATGACCACATGAAAGCAGCGCTAGACTTCTCTGCGGAGTACGTGGGTCAAACCGGTATCTGTAAAGGTCTGCGTGCAGACTGGAACGACTGTTTAAACCTAGGTGGTGGTGAATCTTCAATGGTGTCTTTCCTACACTTCTGGGCACTGCAAGAGTTCATCGACCTAGCGAAATACCTAGGTAAAGAAGCCGACGTTGAAAAATACACGGAAATAGCAGCAAATGTGCGTGAAGCTTGTGAAACACACCTTTGGGACGACGAAGGCGGTTGGTACATCCGTGGTCTGACGAAAAATGGTGACAAGATCGGTACTGCGCAACAAGCGGAAGGCCGAGTACACCTAGAGTCAAACACGCTTGCGGTACTTTCTGGTGCGGTATCTCAAGAGCGCGGCGAAAAAGCGATGGACGCGGTCGACGAGAACCTGTTCTCTGAATACGGCCTTCACCTAAACTCACCATCTTTTGCAACACCAAATGATGACATCGGCTTCGTAACTCGTGTTTACCAAGGCGTAAAAGAGAACGGTGCAATCTTCTCGCATCCAAACCCATGGGCTTGGGTAGCAGAAGCGAAACTGGGTCGTGGTGACCGTGCAATGAAATTCTATGATGCACTCAACCCATACAACCAAAACGACATCATCGAAAAACGTATTGCAGAACCATACTCATACGTGCAGTTCATCATGGGTCGTGACCACCAAGACCACGGTCGTGCAAACCACCCATGGTTAACAGGTACATCTGGCTGGGCTTACTTCGCTGTTACCAACTTTATCCTTGGTGTGCGTACAGGCTTTGATGGTCTGACTATCGATCCATGTATCCCAACTAACTGGCCTGGTTTCGAAGTGACTCGTCAATGGCTAGGTGCAACGTACAACATCAAAGTGGTTAACCCAGACTCAGTAAGCAAAGGCGTTAAGTCGATTACCGTGAACGGTGAAGCAGTAAATGGTGCATCTGTACCAGTTCAAGCGGAAGGTTCAGTAAACGAAGTTATCGTTACTCTAGGTTAATCATCTTTTAGGGGAGTTCTTCTCCCCTTTTGATTTATCCGATGCACTTGAGTTTGATGAGTGCATCGGTTCGCTAGCAAAGATTTAAGAGGCGGTGGGATGCCGCTCTTATCGAGGATCGAATCATGATCAAATTTGGTACAGGCGGTTGGCGTGCATTTATTGGTGAGGAGTTCACTAAAGATAATGTACGCTTAGTGGCTCAAGCAGTAGCAAACATTACCAACAACGAATCCGCTGCTGATCGCGGCTTTGTCATCGGCTATGACCGTCGTTTTCTTTCTGATAAAGCAGGTCGCTGGTTTGCAGAAGTATTAGCAGCAAACGGTATTGTGGTTAGCTTTATCGACAAGTTTGTCCCAACACCTATCGTAATGTTTAAAGCGAAGGAAATGGGCTGCGCGTACTCTGCATGTATTACCGCATCGCACAACCCAGCCGATTACAACGGCATCAAAGTCTTCATCGAAGGCGGTCGTGACGCAGATGAAATCATCACCCAAAAAATTGAATCACAAATCGCTACGCTAACTGCGCAAGATGTTAAAAGCGTCGATTTTGAGCAAGCGGTTGAAGACAAGCTGATTCAAATCATTAACCCAATGAACGAGTTTGTTGACTCGATCATCGACTTTATCGACATCGAAGCGATCAAGAAAGCGAATCTACGCGTGTTGATTGACCCAATGTTTGGTGTTGCGAAAAACGCGCTACAAACCGTGCTGATCAACGGCCGTTGTGAAGTCGACGTGATCAACGACGGCAAAAACCCAGATTTCGGTGGCTTAATGCCATCACCAAGTGCTGCAACCCTTTACCGCTTGATGCACCTAGTGGAACAAGAAGGCTATGACATCGGTATCGGTACCGATGGCGACGCAGACCGTCTTGGTATTATCGACGAGAAAGGTAACTTCATTCATCCAAATGAAGTACTACTGCTGCTTTACTACTACCTACTTGAATACAAGGGCTGGACAGGCTCAGTGGTACGTAACATCGCAACCACTCACCTGTTGGATAAAGTTGCAGAAGATCACGGCGAGAAATGCTTTGAGGTTCCGGTAGGCTTTAAGCACATCAGTTCTCAAATGGAAGCTGACGATTCATTGATTGGTGGTGAAAGCTCTGGCGGTCTGACTATTCGCGGCCACATTAAAGGTAAAGACGGCGTATTCGCATCAAGCCTATTGGTAGAAATGATTTCAGTAACTGGCAAAAAGCTGTCTGAGTTGCTGGATGAGATCTACGGCAAGTACGGTTATGCCTACATGGCGGAAGGCGATTGCAAATTCAAACCGGCGCAAAAAGAAGTGCTGTTCAACAAGATTTATGTTGAGAAGCAGTTGCCTGAGTTTGAGTTTGAAATCGAAAAAGTCAGCTACGAAGATGGTGCGAAAGTCTACTTCAAGAACGGCGGTTGGATCATCGCTCGCTTCTCTGGCACCGAGCCATTACTACGAATTTTTGCAGAGATGCAAGATAAAGACACTGCAGAACGTGTTCTTCAACAGTTTAAAGACTTCTTGTCTCTATAACTGACACCTTGTGCCCGCTTTGAGCACATTACCTATAGGTGAAGAACACTTGCCCGGCATTAACGCCGGGCCTTTTTCTATTGGGGCAACCAAATTAGGCGAAAGCTAACACGCCTTGCGTTTCCACTTTAACCGTCACACTATCACCAACATTCAGAGCTTGAGTTGAAGTTGCTAACAGTCGGTCACCATTGACATCAATCACGTAGCGACAGTGGTCACCCATAAAGTGCTGCTCAAGTACTTTGACCGCACTCTCTTCATCCGCCGCAATTTGAACATGTTGAGGGCGAAGCAGTAACGCACATTCTTCATTCACTTGGATTTCTTGCTGAGCATTGGCTTCCACCACACCAAGATGAGTTTCAAATTCACTGTCAGAAATGCGCTTCGCTGCAAGGTAGCTACCACCGCCTAAGAAGTCTGCAACAAATTTGCTCGAAGGCTGGTAGTAAAGCTCAGAGGCTGTTCCGTATTGCTCGATTACACCATGATTCATGACTGCCATCTTATCGGCAAAAGCAAACGCTTCTTCACGACTGTGAGTAACGAAAATCGCGGTTACGCCTTGCTCTTTAAAGATCTTACGAATTTCACGGATCAGTTCATGACGAACTTGAGTGTCGATATTGGAAAATGGTTCATCCAACAACAGAAGATCCGGTTTGTAAGCCAGTGAACGGGCAATCGCCACGCGCTGCTGCTGACCACCAGAAAGCTGGTGAGGATAACGATCACCGTAACCTTTAAGGTGAACCAAGCCGAGCATTTCTTCTACTTTAAGGAGCTTTTGCTGTGCCGTTTCATTTTTCAGGCCAAAAGCAATGTTCTCAGCCACTGTCAGATGCGGGAATAAGGCGTAATCTTGGAAGATCATACCAATATTACGCTGCTCTGGTGGCAACCAGTTTTCGCCGTCATCAATAGTCAGGCAATTCAAGCTCATTTGACCTGAACTCAGAGGAAGCAGGCCTGCAATGGCTTTCAAAAGCGTTGTCTTACCGCAACCACTCGCGCCGAGCAAACAGACAATCTGTCCTTGTTCCACTTCTAAAGAAAGAGACTCCAGAACAGTCTGATCGTCATACTGACAAGTTAGGTTTTTAATCGATAGTGCGCAGCTCATCAGTGACTTTGCTCCAGTGAACGGTTAACAACAACAAGCGGGATTAACCCAACAAGGACCAGTAATACTGCCGGAAGTGCGGCAAGCTCTAAATGCTCATCCGAAGCGAAGTTGTACACATACGTCGCTAAGGTTTCAAAGTTAAATGGTCGCAATAGCAGTGCAGCATTAAGTTCTTTCATCGACTCAATAAACACCAACAAACCCGCAATTAGGGCACCACGCTTAACCAGAGGGAAGTGCACTCGCCAAAGCATGGTATTTGGCGTACAGCCCATGGTACGGGAAGCCATATCCAGCGACGGGGAAATCTTGTTTAGATTACTTTCCACACTACCAATCGCCACAGCGGAGAAACGCACCACCATCGCGAAAATCAGCGCAAACATAGAGCCAGAGAAAATAAGCCCAGGCCTGCCCCATTCCATCGCTTTAGCAATATCGTTAACACGGTGATCCATAAACAACACTGCCACCATTACACCAATCGCAAGTACAGTGCCTGGAACCGCATAACCCAACGAAGAAAGACGCATGAAAGCTAAGCTAGAACGGCCGCCGTTTACGCGTTGACTGAAGTTCACAGTCAATGCAATCGCAACACCTATGATGGCAGCAACGACTGACACCACCAAACTGTTCCATGCATATTCACGAAATTCCGGAGTCCAGCTTTGTGCAAAGTAAGTAATGGCGTAATCAATTAACTGTAGCAATGGGAAAATAAAGGCTACTGCAACGAGACCCCAACACCAAATCAGTGCACCCCACTTTCGCCAACCTTGAAGTTCATAGCGAAAATCTTCATGGCTATTAAACTGGCTTTGGAACAACTTCTGTTTGCGGCGGCTATAACGCTCTGCGCTCAGTAATAGCACCACGATCATCAACATCATTGCTGAGATCTTCGCGGCTGCATTTAGGTTCGAGTAGCCTAGCCAAGTATCGTAAACCGCCGTAGTAAGGGTGTTCACTGCAAAATAGCTGACGGTGCCGAAGTCACCAATGGTTTCCATTGCAACCAGAGACAAACCAACAGCGATAGAAGGCCTTACAAGGGGTAAAGAGATGCGCCAAAAACTTTCCCAAGGAGAACACTTCAATAAGCGTGCACTTTGTAGCAAAGAAACGTTCTGCTCCATAAATGCCGCTCGACAAAGCAAGTAAACATATGGGTAAAGAACAAGAGAAAGAACGAAAGTTGCACCGCTCAAAGTACGGATATCTGGGAACCAATATTCGCCCGGTCCCCATCCGGTTATATCACGCAAGAAGATTTGAATCGGCCCAGCAAAATCAAACCAATCCGTAAAAATGTAACCAATGATATAACCCGGCATCGCGAGCGGCAGAACTAATGCCCACTGCAGCCACTTCTCAGTTGGCAATTTACACATCGCCATAAACCAAGCACTTGGAATACCGAGAATCAAAGAAAGGAGCATCACACCAGCAGTCAGAACTACGGTGTTATAGATGTAGGTAGGCATGACCGTCGACATCAAGTGTGTGAACAGGTCATCCGTCTCGCCAATGGCGGTATAGAAGATCGCTAAGATCGGCAAAACCAGTAACAGGGTAATCACCCCACTACTGGTTTTCCATAGAGAATGTTTATTCTTCATTGCCTAAATACTGCAAGGCTGTATGAAATACAAATGCGGCTGCAAATACATCTCATATCCTTTAATCAAATGGGGGTATAGTTATACCCCCACATGGAATTAAAGGTCAAATTTCACTTCATCTAGTAGCTTAATTGCCGCTTCGTGGTGAGAAGCAATGTCATCTAGAGAAATCGTATCTGCTTTGTAGTCACCCCAAGATTCCACAAGTTCAGAACGCTTAACGCCTTCCTTCACTGGGTACTCGTAGTTTACTTCTGCGTACATTTGCTGCGCTTTGTCACCCGTTAGGAATTCCATTAGCTTCACAGCGTTGTCTTTGTTTGGAGAGAATTTCGCCATCGCCATACCAGAGATGTTTACGTGCGTACCTGTTGTCTCTTGGTTAGGGAAGTTGATGTATACCGCATCAGCCCAAGCTTTTTGCTCTTTGTCGTTGACCATCTTACCTAGGTAGTAGCTGTTACCTAGAGAAACGTCACATAGACCTTCTTTGATTGCTTTAACTTGAGCACGGTCGTTACCTTGAGGCTTACGAGCTAGGTTCGCTTTTACACCTTCTAGCCATTCTTTTGTCTCAGCTTCACCGTGGTGTGCGATCATAGAAGACACTAGAGATACGTTATAAGGGTGCTTACCGCTGCGAGTACAGATTTTGCCTTTGAATTCTGGCTTCGCTAGATCCGCGTAGTTGAAGTCGTTACCTAGTTTGCCAACACGGTCACGTGAAGAGTAAACGTTACGAGTACGTAGAGTCAGAGCAAACCACTCGTTTTCTTTGTCTTGGTACTGTGCTGGTACGTTTTCTTCGATGATTTTGCTATCTACCTTTTGAACTAGACCTTTGTTAGTCAGTTCAGCAAGACGGCTGATATCTGTAGTAAGGATTACGTCAGCTGGGCTGTATTCGCCTTCCTGAGCCAACTTCTCTGCTAGACCTTTTTTCGCAAACTTCACGTTTACTTTAATGCCAGTTTCTTTAGTGAACTCGTTGAACATTGGTTCAACTAGGAAAGGTTGACGGTAAGAGTAGACGTTCACTTCTTCAGCAGCCATTGCTGTTGGAGCCAGAGTAGCGCAAGTAATCGCTGAAAGAGTTAGCAGTTTTTTCATTGTTTAATCCTTTACCATGCTAATGATAACGTTTATCAGTTGCGTTATTATATGCATGTTCAATAAGAAAACAATGATGCTGCACAAAAAAACCTGCTCTTTCGAGCAGGTTATTGACTGTTTACTTTGTAACTAATTGTTTCGATATGTCGATTATTTCACAGTTACGAATTCTGGGTAAGCGCCGACACCACAGTCGTGCATATCCATCCCTTCTAGCTCTTCGTCTTCCGATACTCGAATGCCGATGGTTGCTTTCAAGATAGCCCATACCACTAGGCTTGCACCGAACACCCAAGCAAAGATAACAGCCGCACCTAGAAGCTGTGCACCAAACGTTGCATCACCGTTGCTTAGTGGTACAACCATAAGACCGAAGAAACCACACACACCGTGCACTGAAATTGCACCTACTGGATCATCAATCTTAATCTTATCCAAGCCAATGATGCTGAATACTACTAGCGCACCTGATACCGCACCAATCGCCACAGCATAAAGCGGAGATGGAGATAGAGGGTCAGCCGTGATAGCAACAAGACCAGCTAACGCACCGTTCAGAATCATAGTCAGGTCTGCTTTACCCCAAGTCGTTTTACATACTAGTAGTGCCGCGATTGCACCTGCTGCCGCTGCTGCGTTTGTATTAAGGAAGATTTGGCCTACCGCTGTTGCATTTTCAAAATCAGATACCATAAGTTGAGAACCGCCGTTGAAACCGAACCAGCCGAACCAAAGGATGAACGTACCTAATGTAGCGAGAGGCATGTTTGAACCTGGGATTGGGTAGATTTCGCCGTTTTTACCGTATTTACCTTTACGTGCACCCAGTAATAGTACGCCTGCTAATGCTGCTGAAGCACCGGCCATGTGTACGATACCTGAGCCCGCAAAGTCACTAAAGCCTGCTTCTGATAGGAAGCCACCACCCCAAGTCCAGTACCCTTCCATTGGGTAGATAAATGCCGTCAGTACCGCTGAGAAGATTAGGAAAGACCATAACTTCATGCGCTCTGCAACCGCGCCAGATACTACCGACATTGCTGTTGCTACGAATACGACTTGGAAGAAGAAATCCGACTCTAGAGAGTGGTCGGCTCCTTCAGCCTGTGTGCCGATTAGCGCACCAAATGATGGCAACCAGCCGCCCTCGCCGTTATCAACATACATGATGTTGTAACCGACCAATAGGAACATGGTACAAGCAATCGCGTACAGACAGATGTTTTTGGTTAGAATTTCTGTTGTGTTTTTCGAGCGAACTAAGCCCGCTTCCAGCATGGCAAAACCCGCTGCCATCCACATTACTAACGCACCGGAAATGAGGAAGAAAAAGGTGTCGAGTGCGTAACGTAATTCGGTTACCGTAGTTGTTAATTCCATGATAGTTCTCCAATCCCTTGAGTTCTTTAAAGTGCTTCTGCGTCCATTTCACCAGTACGGATACGTACCGCTTGGTTTAGGTCGTAGACAAAAATCTTACCGTCACCAATCTTGCCGGTTTGAGCGGCTTTAGTGATGGCTTCTACCACGCGCTCCACATTGTCTGCATGTGTTGCGATTTCTAGTTTTACTTTTGGTAGAAAGTCGACTTGATACTCGGCGCCACGGTATAGCTCCGTGTGGCCTTTCTGACGACCAAAACCTTTAACCTCTGATACTGTCATCCCTTCAATACCGACATCAGCCAATGCTTCACGTACATCGTCTAACTTAAAAGGTTTTATAATGGCATTAATGATTTTCATTGAATCTTCTCCGCAGCTTTCATCCTGAAACACTTTTAATAATCCAAGCGGCGTGCCAACTTTTTATCTCCTTGATTTATATGAACTTAGTAAAAATAACAATCTTATAAACAAAAAGGGCGCACCATATCGGTGCGCCCTTTTCACAAATATAAGGCAATCCCACTTCGACTACCCAAAACTGTGCATTAAATGTTCAAAAAGTCTTTCCATTGCTCTATCAGGGTACAAAAGTCCTCAATACCACAACTTGCTGTACTCTCTGCATCGTAGAAGTCAAACTCGCTTTCCATTTCCACTTCATACTCATGGCCCAGGGCGTTTTCTTGCACTAGCACCTCATCACCGTGGATCATCAAACTGATCTCTGCACCAGTTAATCTATGCTCTTGAGATGGCGAAGAAAATGCCTGATCAATTAAGGCTTCAACTTGCGCAATTTTCGCTGGGTCTTTACCAATTTCTTCTTGCAACCAACGACCTACAATTTCATGCCCCATGCTGCATTTGACATAGTATTCGCCCATCAATGTGTTGCGGATGAATTCAAACTCCATCGTGATCGCCTTTTCGTATCAATTTGGTGCGGAGTATACAGGGAGATTTGAGATGGGAGAAGCGGGACACGGAACACGGAACACGGAACACGGAACACGGAACACGGAACACGGTTTCATTTTTTCTTTTGAGGGGCAAATACTATCAACGTGTTTTGAGCCCTTACGTTTATCTTTAATATTCCAGCGCTTACCTCCCGATTCCTAGAGCGAAGCGCTCCCTCTTCTCGAAGCGCAGCGCTCCAAAAAAGAAAGCGCCCACCGAATGGTGGGCGCTTAATTAAGTATTAGCAAAGCTCGCTAAAATTATGCAGGCTCTTGGAAGATAACCTCTGCCGCTTTCTTGGTGTACTCATCCATCTTGTGGAAGTTCAAGTAACGGTAAGTATCTGCAGCTGTCGCATCGATTTGCTTCGCGTATTCCAAGTACTCTTCCTTCGTTGGAATCTTACCTAGAATTGCACCAACCGCCGCTAGCTCAGCTGAAGCAAGGTATACATTTGCACCTGTACCTAGACGGTTCGGGAAGTTACGCGTTGAAGTCGACATTACTGTTGCTTTGTCTGCTACACGTGCTTGGTTACCCATACATAGCGAACACCCAGGAGTTTCAATACGAACACCTGCGCGGCCGTAAATACCGTAGTAACCTTCTTCCGTCAGTTGATCGCGGTCCATCTTCGTTGGTGGCGCTACCCATAGACGAGTATCTAGTTGACCACCGAATTGCTCTAGCAGTTTACCTGCTGCACGGAAGTGACCAATGTTCGTCATACAAGAACCGATGAATACTTCATCAATCTGTGTGCCTTGCACTTCAGACAGGAGGCGCGCGTCATCTGGATCGTTTGGTGCACATAGGATTGGTTCGTGAATATCCGCTAGGTCGATTTCGATGATGTGCGCGTATTCCGCGTCTGCATCCGCTTCCATCAACTCTGGGTTAGCCAACCACTCTTCCATCGCAGTGATACGACGCTCAATAGTACGACGGTCGCCGTAACCTTCCGAGATCATCCACTTAAGCATGGTGATGTTTGAGTTTAGGTATTCCTCGATAGACTCTTGAGACAGCTTAACGGTACAACCTGCCGCTGAACGCTCTGCTGACGCATCTGATAATTCGAATGCCTGCTCAACCGTTAGATGCTCAACACCTTCGATTTCTAGTACGCGACCAGAGAACTCGTTGATCTTACCCGCTTTCTCAACCGTCAATAGACCTTGTTGAATTGCGTAGTAAGGAATCGCATGCACAAGGTCACGTAGTGTGATACCTGGCTGCATTTCGCCTTTAAAGCGCACCAAAATGGACTCTGGCATATCCAGTGGCATAACACCTGTCGCTGCAGCGAATGCAACAAGACCGGAGCCTGCTGGGAATGAAATACCTAGCGGGAAACGAGTATGCGAGTCACCACCTGTACCTACAGTATCAGGCAAAAGCATGCGGTTTAGCCATGAGTGAATGACACCATCACCCGGACGAAGTGATACACCGCCACGGTTCATGATGAAGTCAGGTAGAGTATGGTGCGTGTTTACATCAACTGGTTTTGGATACGCAGACGTGTGACAGAATGACTGCATCACAAGATCAGCTGAGAAGCCCAGACACGCAAGGTCTTTTAGCTCATCACGAGTCATAGGACCAGTTGTATCCTGAGAACCAACTGTCGTCATCTTAGGCTCACAGTATTGACCTGCACGTACACCTTCAACGCCACATGCCTTACCTACCATCTTCTGAGCTAGTGTGTAACCTTTGTCAGATTCTGAAGGGTCAACTGGCTTAGCAAACAGGTCTGTTTCTTCTAGGCCCAGTGATGCACGAGCACGGCTTGTTAGGCCACGACCAATGATAAGTGGAATACGACCACCAGCACGAACTTCATCAAGCAGTACTTTGCTCAGCTCAAAGCTAGAGATCTCTTCACCGTTTTTACGTACAACGCCTTCGTATGGGAAGATATCAATGACATCACCCATGTTCATGTTCTGTACGTCTAGTTCGATTGGGAGTGCGCCAGAGTCTTCCATTGTGTTGTAGAAGATAGGAGCAATCTTACCGCCTAAACAGATACCACCAGTGCGCTTGTTTGGTACGTATGGGATATCTTCGCCCATAAACCAAAGCACTGAGTTAGTCGCTGACTTACGAGAAGAGCCAGTACCAACAACATCGCCAACGTAGGCTAGTGGGATGCCATCTTTTTGTAGCTCTTCAATCTGATTAATAGGACCAACGCTGCCTGGTTGATCTGGCACGATGCCATCACGTTCCATCTTCAGCATCGCTTTTGCGTGTACTGGGATATCAGGACGAGACCAAGCATCTGGTGCTGGAGACAAGTCATCGGTGTTGGTTTCACCAGTAACTTTAAATACTTTAACAGTAATCTGTTCCGCGACTTTCTTCTTCGATGTGAACCATTCTGCGTCTGCCCATGATTGCAGGACTTGTTGCGCGAATGCGTTGCCAGCTTTGGCTTTCTCTTCCACATCATAGAAAGCATCAAACATCAGTAGGGTATGAGATAACGCTTTAACTGAGATTGGTGCCAGTAGATCATCGTCTAGGAATTCAACTAGAGGCGCGATGTTGTAACCGCCTTGCATCGTACCTAGTAGCTCAGCCGCTTTTTCACGGCTTACTAATGGTGATTCCACTTCACCTTTTGCTACCGCCGTTAGGAAACCCGCTTTTACATAAGCAGCTTCATCTACACCCGGTGGGATACGGTTCTCTAGTAGGTCAAGAATAAATGCTTCTTCACCTTGTGGGGGATTTTTCAGAAGTTCAACAAGTCCAGCAACTTGTTCAGCGTCTAGCGGTTTAGGAACAACTCCTTCGGCAGCACGCTCTTCGACGTGTTTACGGTAGGCTTCAAGCACGACTTTTTTCCTCTCATTGCGGTTCCTCCTTTTTAATTACTATTTTTCAAAGTAAAGGAGTGAACATCCTTGGAAACTTGGCTCTCCATTGCCCTTGTTTTCATTCAATTCTGATTGAGAAACAGCGCCGTAGAGGCCAAACTGTGGGCGAAAGGATAGCAAATTTAACCTTAAATTAAAATCTCATCATTTTGACCAACATAGCAACTTACGACTAAAGTCCGGTAAATTTTGGCTAAATATGCGGAGATCTTGCTGTCCTATTCCCGGTTATTTAAATGATGTTCCAACGATCAGGTACACAGCATCTAAATCTTGCTCTGTACGACCGTATGCCAACATGATCGGCCCAATTGGAGAGTCTACTCCAAAGAAAACCGACGCAGCATTATACAGTGGCGCCTCATGCAACTTGAGATCGTTGTCTGACCAAACACCACCGTGTTCAAGAGATGCACCTAAATACACTGGTGCTTCAAACAGCCCGAAGTCGTTATCCATCCATTTATAACGATACACCAGGCTGGTATAGAATAAGTTCTGTCCAATGAGGCTGTTACGTGGAATCCCTGACAAATTCAAGAAGCCGCCAAGCTCACGAGGGTCAAGAGGGATAGAAGAGTTTTTGCTCTCAACAAAGCTGTATTCTGCTTGTCCGACTAAAGTATGACGGGAGTATGTCGCCGCCCCTTTGAAACGCGCCGTAATTTCATACACGGTATCTTCAATTTCACCGCTTGGGCTGGTTTGACGGAAATCCTCTGGGCTCTTGTCGTGAGACACTAAGTAATCCAAATCAATCAGCATACCTCGCGTTGGGAATGCAAAATCATCTAGCGTATCCAAACGGTAGTTGGCAAACACCCCTAAACGCTGATAATCAAAAGTTCCTGCAGAACCAATGGTTGATGCTTCGATGCCCCCTTTGGTGTAGCGACCACCAATACGGAACTCTTGCCACAGTGTCGGTTGCACACCCGCAGAGAGCTCGGTAATGAATTCGGTATAAGAGACCGGAAGGAAGTCATACACTGAACCGATGTCTGGGTTTTCTATTTCAGTAAAAGGCCAGTTGCGGTTTTCATTGTTGTAATTGAGCTTACTGGAAACAAATAATTCTTGGCTCGAAAGGACCGGAGAGTAAAGCTCCGCTTCAATCAACTTATCCGTTCCCATATCAACGTTGAATGTCAGTTCTGCTCCATGAGAGTTCAAATTGGTAAAGTTGGCCGACATACCGATTCCGTACTGACTGTCCGTATCGAAGTCATCTTCCAAAAAGAAACGGAAGTTAAGGTAGTTTGGTCCCCAAGACTTTTCATTAACCTCAAAGACGAGCAGGTTTACCCCGTCAATTTCTTCAAAGTGGTAGGTGATCAATTCAAAACGATCTAAGGCATACAGATTTTCAACCGCCTTTTCGATCTCTGCGGTTTTCAATGGACGCCCAGTATCCAGCTCCAAACGGTTTGTCAGGAGTACATCGCTGTAGTGGGTGTTATTTACTAAGACGATCTGATCAACAACGCGCTGATCACCATATTTGAGTTCTTTTCGTATCTCTTGTTTGTGATCGATGTATTGCTGGTACTCAGCATTCGACACACTCAAGCTTTCAAGTTTAGATTGAAGACCTTTGGTAATGTCATAGCCCGCTTGAAAAGCACTTGGCATTTTTTCGAACTCTACCGTCTCCATTTGTCCCACATCAGGACGAATGTATACATCATCCCCACTTAAGGTTTCAGCTTGTTCTTGAGTGCTGCGACGGACAAGATAGTTGGAGAGTTGGTCGGCAACCGTGAATAAGCCAGTGAAGTCTTCTCTGCTTTTGTAGTCGGTGCTGATATCTACCGCAATCACAATATCGGCACCCATTGAACGAGCAATATCGACTGGCATGTTATTGACAACACCACCGTCCACTAGCATATGACCATTGAGCTCATAGGGAGGGAGCGCACCAGGAACCGACATACTCGCCATCATGGCATCAACCAGATAACCGTTATCGAGAACGACCTCTTCTAACTCGACAATGTCAGTCGCTACCGAACGGTATGGGATCGCAAGATTATCAAAAGAGCTGAATCGGCCCAAGTTACCCGTTGTTTCACGTAGAATGCGTAGCATGTTCTGCCCTTGTACTACGCCGGTTGGTGAACGGATTTCCCCGAATCTTAAGCCAAGGTCTGTGGTGATTTGATAACGGTCTTCGTATTCTTTGTCGCGGACACGACGTTGGCTGCGGTCAACACGGTCTCGGTAACCGCTGTTCCAATCGACGCTGTAGATAAAGCTTTCGATTTCATCGGCGCTCATGCCTGTGGCGTACAGGCCACCAACATAAGCCCCCATGCTCGTGCCCGTAATAATGTCGACCGGGATGTGCATTTCTTCGAGTGCTTTTAGTACACCGATATGAGCCGCACCTTTCGCCCCACCGCCAGCTAATACCACCGCGATTTTAGGGCGAGAGTGATCCTCATCAACGTGCTTTGCAAAGGAAGGTGTCGCGATCAAAAAGGAGCAGACCCATAGCGCAACATAACGCCCCCACAGGTTTGAAATCGACTTTTTGAACATTCACGTCTTCCTTTGCTGAATATTGAACAGTTACTTTTACTAAGATTTGAACAACTTCACAAGTCAGTGATGGTGTTTTTGGTAGCCCTACCAATCAAATAAGCTATTCAACCAGTTTGATTTTTTCTCACACTGCTGTTTGATTTGCCCAGACTTGTCCCACACTGGCAGCTTGTATTCACTGCGACAGTTCATTTCCAGCGCGCCATTAGCAGCTTTTTGGAAACCTAACGTGGTCACTTCTTTTGGCCAAGGCAACTCTAGTCGCTCTGGGATGCGTTGCTTTAGGTATTCCGCGTAAACACGTAATGCACCGCTTGAACCAGTCAGTTTGGTCGACTTGTTATCATCGCGACCAAGCCACACTGTGGTTACTTCACGGCCATCGACACCCACGAACCAACTGTCACGACTATCGTTACTGGTACCCGTTTTTCCGGCTAGCGCAGCCCATGCAAACTGGCTTTGTAGAAAGCGTCCAGTACCTTGAGCAACACCTTGCTTCATCGCGTAAGTCGTTAGCCACGCAGCTTGCTGATCAACCGCTTGAGATGAGCGCGGCAATGACTGGTAAAGTACATTACCATCCATATCGATCACCGAGCGTAATGCCGATAACTTAGCGCGCTTGCCTGAGTTAGTGACCGTTTGATACATCTGTGCCACTTCAAATGGTGTCAGTGAGAATGAACCAAGGAACATCGAAGGTACTGGGCGAATTTCGCTCTTATCAACCCCCAAGCGCTCTAACGTGTCCGAAACTTCTGGAATACCCAGCTCCATACCCAAACGCACGGTTGGCACATTGAGTGATTTCGCCAACGCTAAGTACAGCGGCACATCACCACGGAACTTACGGTCGAAGTTGCGCGGCGACCAAACGCTGCCTTTACTGCCTTTTAAGCTAAGCGGAGTATCGTGAAGCGTAGTTGCAAGGTTGTACTTCTCAGGTTGCTCTAACGCAGTTAAATAGATGGCAGGTTTAACCAAAGAGCCAATCGGACGACTCGCATTCAAGGCGCGGTTAAAGCCTTCATAACCAACGCGTTTACCACCGACCATGGCACGGATTTCACCACTATGACGATCTACCGCAACAGCAGCGGCTTCTAGATCTTTTCCGGCACGTTTAGCAAGTTCAGGGACTTTCTTCGCGATCGCTTGTTCTAACTTGCTTTGCGATACAGGGTCGAGAGAAGTAAACAAGCGTAAACCGGTTTCCGCTTTAAAGTTATCACCCACCTTCTCTTTCAACTCGATATTAAGTTGTTGGAAGTACGCAGGCTGACGACTTGCAATGCGAGGTTTGCTCTGGGTGTCGAGCGGGCGATTTACCGCTTGTTCGTACTGCTCTGCTGTCAACATGTCTTGTTGCATCAACAGACGCAATACCAAGTCACGACGGGTTTTAGTGCGCTCAGGGTAGCGAATTGGGTTGTAGTAAGACGGTCCTTTCACCATACCAACTAACATAGCGAGTTGGTCGATACGAAGCTCTTGAATCGGTTGACCGAAGTAGTAACGCGATGCCAAAGCAAAACCATGAATGGCATCCCCACCGCTCTGACCTAAGTAAACTTCGTTTAGGTAAGCTTCAAGAATACGGTCTTTGCTGTAGCGGTAGTCCAGAATCAGAGCAATGTATGCTTCACGGACTTTTCGCCATAAGGTTTTATCGCGTGTCAGGAATAAGTTTTTCGCTAGCTGCTGAGTCAAGGTACTGCCGCCCTGAACGGTGCGACCCGCTTTGATGTTAGCAACAAGTGCACGGCCAATCGCCAGCGGCGAAACGCCATCATGCTGATAAAAATCACGGTCTTCGGTTGCTAACAGCGCATCGACAAGCACTTCTGGGAATTGATCTCGACGTAAGAACAAGCGCTGTTCATTCTGATCTTTTTCCAACATTCCTAGCATCTTAGGTTCAATGCGCAGATAACCAAGATCGCCTTTAGATTCCAAAGATTGAATGCGTTGTAAACCACTGCTTGAGAAATGCAGCATGACGTGACGATCAGGCTCAGGGCCATCAGCAAACTCGAACGGACGACGAATAAGCTCAATACGCGTTGAAGAAGAAGAGTATTCACCAGGGTAACGAGGCTGACTCACCTTACGGTAGTTCAATACATCAAGCTCATTACGCATCTCTTTGATAGTAATGTTCTCACCCGGACTTAAATTGAGGATACGCGCATAAACGACAGTTGGTAGATCAAACAACTGACCATCAAAACGATCTTTAACCACACTATCGAGATAAATCCCAACAAACAACAATACCGCAGCTAACGCGACGCCCGCCTTCCAGCTAAATGACCAAATAGTTTTAAGCCAAGAGCGCTTGCCATTACTTGGCTTTTTCGATGGCGATTTTCTCGGTCGCTTCGCGCCGCTTTTCTTAGCGGTTGTCGTTTTACTTGACGTTGTTTTCTTCGCTGGTGCTCGTTTTGCACCGGGCTTTTTAGTATCAGTCATTATTCAATTGTCTTTTTGTCTTCGTTGTCGCTACATGAGTGGCAGGATCGTCAGGCCAAACGTGTTTTGGATATCGGCCTTTCATCTCTTTCTGCACTTCTTTGTAGCTTCCTGTCCAAAAGGCAGCTAAATCCGTTGTCACCTGAAGAGGACGTTGTGCTGGAGAAAGTAACTCTAACACCAATCGCTTACGACCTTGCGCCACAGTTGGAGAAGCACTTTCGCCAAACACTTCTTGCATACGCACTGATAGTACGGGCTCATGACCAAACTGGTAGCGAATGCGCTTTTTCGATCCCGTTGGTAGGCGATAATCTTCTGGCAACCACTCATCAATATTTTGATTCAAAGGCCAACCGAGTCGAGCATTCAGCGCTTCCACTAGGTTCACTTTTGCCAAATCTTTTACCGATGAGACTGTGCTCATGTAAGGCTCTAGCCACTCTTCTAAACTATCAAGCAAGTGAGCTTCATCGAAACTTGGCCAATCTTGCTCTGGTAACCATTCCACTGCGCAGCGAATACGCGCTAATAAATTTTCCGCTGCCGGTGTCCAGTTTAGACTCTGTAAGCCCTGACGGCGGACATACGTGAGTAAAGCTTGTGTCATTTTTTCTTTACCCGGACTCGGCAAGGCTTCGCGCTTAATCACCAGTTGACCGAGCTTGATTTGGCGTTCGGCAATCAAACGGCCTTTTTTCTCATCCCAATCAACCAGTTCAGTCACCGTGAAAAGGTGCTCGAACGTCTCTTGTAATGCGTTGATATCTAAGTCACAAGCTAGGTTAATTTGGCTTGAGTTAGAATGCGAACGCATTAAATCAATCGCGACTAAGTAATCACAGCCACCGAGCGTCTCTTCTGGTCGACACTCTGCACCATGCCCGTTCGACAAAGTAAAACGACCATACTGATTGACACGTTGCTGCGCAATGCGATCTGGGAAAGCCAAGCTCAATACTAACGCCAGTACTCGCTCATCAACATTAGCTAGGCTGAATGCCGTATCCAGTTTGTGCGCCAGTGTTTGAGAGCGCTTGTGTAATATGGCTTTCTTTGTGTGTGTTCCACTTACCCAGCGATGCAGGCTGTGCGCTACGTTAGTCGCATTGCGCTCCGGCTCTTCAATTAGGGCGACCGCAGCCAAGGCGGTATTTAGCATTTTTTCACTGTGCTGCTGCGTCTGAATCAGCATTGCTGCTGAGCGCGGTTCTACACCAAGGGCGTGAGCCGTCTTACCTGCAGAAGTAAGCTGACCTTGTTCGGTGAGTAACCCTAGAGAAATTAACAACTGTTTGGCCTGAGCAAGCGATGCAGAAGAAGGAATATTCAACCATTTAAGCTCAGAGATATCCCCAGCACCCCAGAATGCCAGCTCCATCACTAAGCTTGCTAAGTCTGAATGTAGGATTTCTGGTTGAGGTACTTGCGGTTGTTGCTTGAATTGGCTTTCAGAATACAATCGGACGCAAATCCCCTCTTCAATACGTCCTGCACGACCGGCACGTTGAATCGCAGAAGATTGCGCCACACGCACTTGCTCTAATCGCGTCAGGCCATTTTTCAAATCAAAGCGTGCCACACGCTCTAAGCCCGAATCCACCACCAAGCGAATGCCCTCAATGGTCAAAGAGGTTTCGGCAATATTGGTCGCCAATACGACTTTCCGTTTCCCAGAGGAAGCCGGTGAGATGGCTTTTTGCTGCTCGGCAAAGCTAAGTTGACCATACAGAGGACACACTTCGACGTTATCAGGTAAGTGCGACAAGCGCTCTTCGACCTGTTTGATCGCCGCAACACCGGGAAGGAAAGCCAGTAAAGAGCCGGATTCTTTTACCATCAAGTTCTCGATCGTTTTTGCCATGGATGTGGGCAGATGGTCATTCGCCCCAAGCGGTAAATAACGCGTTTCCACCTCAAAACTACGACCTTCCGACTCAATGTAATCCGCCTCTGGTAATAAAGATTGCAAAGCATCTTGGTCTAGCGTTGCCGACATGACCACCAGCTTTAAGTCGTCTCGCAGTGCTTCTTGCACTTCTAAGCTAAATGCCAAGGCCGTATCCGCATGAATGCTGCGCTCGTGGAATTCATCAAAGATCAGTAGCTCGATACCATCTAACTCTGGGTCCTTTTGGATCATGCGCGTCATGATCCCTTCGGTCACGATTTCCAACTGGGTATGATTACTCACCTTTGTCTCACCGCGCACACGGTAACCTACCCGCTCGCCAACTTGCTCCCCCAACTGCTGCGCTAAATAACGTGCAATGTTTCGTGCAGCAAGGCGACGAGGCTCTAGCATCACGATTTTACCCGTTACGGTTTGGCTTTTAAGAAGTTGCAGCGGAAAGTAAGTAGATTTACCTGCACCAGGGGCGGCTTTGAGGATCACTTGATGTTGATTTTTGACCGCCGTAAGTAATTGTGGCATCACGGCTTCAATCGGCAATTGTGACAAAGGAAATACCCTATGTTGTAATGTTGGGCACATTGTACATAAAAACACTCTTGGCTAAATAAGCAAATGCAATTCAAACCCGCTCTAGAGTCAGCGACTCTGCTCAAACGCTACAAACGCTTCCTTGCCGATATCGAACTAGATAGTGGTGAAATTCGTACCATCCACTGCGCAAACACCGGCGCAATGACAGGCTGCGCAACACCGGGCAATAAAGTTTGGTATTCCACTTCTGACAACCCTAAGCGTAAATACCCAAACAGTTGGGAACTTAGTGAGACCGCACAAGGACACAGAATTTGTATCAATACTGCTCGTGCTAACCAATTAGCGGTAGAAGCCATTGAAAATGATGTCATTTCAGAACTCGTTGGATATGACCAACTTCAAACTGAGGTGAAATACGGCAATGAAAATAGTCGAATTGATATCTTGCTCAGCGCAAGTGACAAACCAAAGTGCTATATAGAGGTGAAAAGCGTCACGCTGCTTGATGAAGAAAGCCCATCAGGACAAGGTTACTTCCCTGATGCCGTGACTACTCGGGGGCAAAAACACCTGCGAGAGCTCACAGAAATGGCACAAACTGGAAGTAGAGCCATACTTTTATTCACTGTTTTGCATTCAGGTATTGAAAAAGTATCTGCGGCGCACCATATAGACGCGAAATATTCAACGTTACTAAAACAAGCACAAGACGCTGGAGTAGAAGTTCTCTGCTACAAAGCCGAACTGAGCAATACTGAAGTCAAGTTAATCTCTGATATTGAATTTATCAATTAAGAGAAAAAATGATGTCGTCTTCACATTGACGATAAGTTTGCGATTCAGTAATTGCCTGCACCGCCTCTTTTTGCTATAGATACCCGCCTTAAATTGACTGCAATGCAGTTGACTAGGTGTAAGTAGGAGATGCTGTATGCCAGAATCAAAGAAGAAAACGATAGGCATCCTAGCCATTGCCGGTGTGGAGCCATATCAGGAAAAGCCTGGTGAAGAGTACATGTCACCAGAGCAGGTTGAACACTTTACAAAGATCTTAACAGCTTGGCGTAATCAGCTCAGGGAAGAAGTCGATCGCACTGTACACCACATGCAGGACGAAGCAGCAAACTTCCCAGATCCAGTTGACCGTGCTTCTCAAGAGGAAGAGTTCAGCTTAGAACTGCGTAACCGTGACCGTGAGCGTCGTCTGATCAAGAAGATCGAAAAAACTCTAGACAAAATTACTGAAGACGATTTCGGCTTCTGTGAATCTTGTGGCGTAGAGATTGGCGTTCGTCGCCTAGAAGCGCGTCCAACTGCTGATCTTTGTATTGACTGCAAAACGCTTGCAGAAATCAAAGAGAAACAGATGCAAGGTTAATTGACCTAGCATTATGATTATTGAAAGGGAGCTCAGGCTCCCTTTTTGTTTTGATTAGCTTTTTAACACTAAGCTTGTAGTTTTACCCGGATATTTCGAGATACACGCATGACACGCTATGTGGGTCGATTTGCCCCATCCCCTTCTGGTCCATTGCATTTTGGCTCCTTAGTGGCCGCTTTAGGCAGCTACTTTCAAGCAAAAGCCAATCAAGGCACTTGGCTGGTTCGTATTGAAGACCTTGATCCACCAAGAGAAATGCCAGGCGCTTCTGAAATGATTCTAGACGCGCTTAAGGCGTACCACTTGCATTGGGATGGAGAGGTGGTTTATCAAAGCGAGCGACATCACCTCTATCAAGCACAAATCGATGCTTGGTTAGAAAATGGGGATGCCTACTATTGCCAGTGCACGCGTAAGCAAATTAAAGAGCACGGTGGTTATTATCCCGGCACTTGCCGCAACAAAGGCTTGAAAGAAGGCGCGATTCGCCTAAAAATGACCAAGCCTATTGCCGACTTCCTCGATCAGAAGCACGGTTTGATGACCATTCCTGAAGCGTTAGTAAATGAAGATTTCATTATTAAACGCCGAGATGGATTATTTGCCTATAATCTTGCGGTAGTATTAGACGACATTGACCAAGGCGTGACTGAAGTTGTCCGTGGCGCTGACTTAATTGAGCCCACTGGCCGTCAAATCAGCTTGTACCAAATCCTTGGGCAGCCTGAAGTCAGCTATTTACATTTACCATTGGCAATGGACAGCAACGGCAATAAATTGTCGAAGCAAAATCATGCGACAGCCATTGATGTCGATAATCCGAAGCCTGCTCTGCTGCATGCTATGACGTTTTTAGGATTCAATATTCCTGAAGATATGAAAGCCGCTAACCTAGACGAAATCCTACGTTGGGGCTGCGAAAAATGGCGTTTAGAACAGCTTCCAGCAGAGATCGAGATCACACCGTGATTCTCAAACGGGACTGTGTAAGCTATTATTAGCCGCAAAATTGGCCCTAGTGGCGTAAAAAACTAACCAAAGCAAGATTGGATTAAACCCAGTTATTGCCAGATGCACATGAATACAAACGACTATACAACAAGCGAATCTGCCATGATCCCAGAACTCGCTCTCAATGTAATTACTCGTGAAGAGCACAACATTTCGCGTAAGCAGATCAGTGACAATGCACTGAAGGTGCTATACCGACTAAACGGTGCCGGTTTCGATGCTTTTCTTGTGGGTGGCGGGGTTCGAGACTTACTGCTTGGACAAAAACCAAAAGACTTTGATATCGCAACCAACGCGACACCAGAACAGATCAAACAGCTATTTAGAAACTGCCGTTTGATTGGCCGTCGCTTCCGTCTCGCACACATTATGTTTGGCCGAGACATCATCGAAGTTGCGACCTTCCGTGGTCACCACCAAGAGCAAAAAAACAAGAACGTTTCTCAGCAGTCAAAAGAAGGCATGCTGCTTCGTGACAATGTTTACGGCACTATTGATGAAGATGCAGAGCGCCGTGATTTCACGATTAACTCGATGTACTACAACATCGCAGACTACTCAATTCACGACTATGCACGTGGCATTGAGGATCTAGAAGACCGTCTTGTTCGCCTGATCGGTGATCCAGAAACCCGTTACCGCGAAGACCCAGTGCGCATGCTGCGTGCGATTCGCTTTGCTGTGAAGCTCGACTTCGACATCGAAGAAGACACCGCAGCACCGATTGAAGAGATGGCACCGCTGCTACGCGATATCCCATCGGCACGTCTATTCGAAGAATCGTTGAAGATGCTTCAATCTGGTCACGGTCTAGAAACTTATCACCTACTGCGTGAATACAACCTATTCCAGCAGCTTTTCCCTGCGATTGCTGAACACTTCACTGAAGATTACGAATCTCACACTGAGCAAATGCTTGATTTGGTGCTTGATTCGACCGATATGCGTATCGAAGAAGGCAAACGCATCAATCCAGCATTCATGTTTGCTGCCATGCTGTGGTACCCGCTATGCGCAATGGCTGACAAACTGATGGAACAGCATAACCTGTGCCATTACGACGCCATCATGGAAGCGAGCAACATCATTCTTGATGACCAAGTACGTACCATTGCGATTCCACGCCGTCATACCGCGACAATTCGTGAAATTTGGCAGCTACAATTACGTCTTCCACGACGCAATGGCAAACGCGCATTCCGCCTAATGGAGCTCAACAAATTTAGAGCTGGCTTTGATTTTCTTGAAATGCGCGGTGAAATTGAGGGTGGAGACACTCAGAAGCTTGCCAAGTGGTGGGAAACTTTCCAAAATGCGGGCCGAGAAATGCGCCAAGCCATGGCTGGCGATCTCGATGGCCAAGCGCCTAAAACTGGCCAACGCCGCCGTAAAACCTATCGCAAGAAAAAGAGTAAGCCGAAATCATGATCACAGCGTACATTGCGGTAGGCAGTAACTTGGCTGATCCCGTCAGCCAAGCGAAGCAAGCGATCGAGGCATTAAAAACGCTACCAAACTCCGAGTTTGTGCAAGCCTCTTCGCTCTACAGTAGCACGCCGATGGGACCACAAAACCAACCGGATTACATCAATGCGGTGGTGGCGATTAAAACCAATTTGACGCCTCTTGAACTGCTCGATTGCACCCAAGCGATTGAGCAGGAACAAGGGCGTGTCCGTAAAGAAGAACGCTGGGGCCCAAGAACCTTGGACCTCGACATGATTCTGTACGGCAATGAGGTGATTGATTCCGAAAGACTGACAGTTCCACACTATGGAATGAGAGAGCGCGAGTTCGTACTCTACCCTCTTGCGGAAATTGCACCAAGTTTACAACTCCCAGACGGGACCGAGGTGTCGTCACTACTTGAACAAGTATATCGCAACGGCCTCAATATTTGGCAGTCATAGCCAACTCCTAGTGAGGATAAAACAATGAAAAAAATGACCATTAACGACCTGATTAAGTGGAAGCAAGAAGGTCGTAAATTTGCTACTTCAACTGCATACGATGCAAGCTTTGCCCAACTTTTTGAAAGCCAAGAAATGCCAGTACTGCTGGTCGGCGACTCTCTAGGCATGGTACTGCAAGGTAAAACAGATACATTGCCAGTAACCGTTGAAGATATCGCTTATCACACTCGCTCTGTACGCGCTGGTAGCCCAAACTGTCTATTGATGGCTGATATGCCATTCATGAGCTACGCAACGCCAGAACAAGCATGTGAGAACGCAGCAACGCTAATGCGTGCTGGTGCAAATATGGTAAAAATCGAAGGCGGCGATTGGTTAGTTGATACCGTTAAGATGCTAACTGAACGCGCAGTTCCTGTTTGTGCTCACCTAGGCCTTACCCCACAATCTGTAAACATCTTTGGTGGTTACAAAGTACAAGGCCGCGATCAAGAAAAAGCCGATCGCATGGTGAAAGACGCATTGGCCCTGCAAGAAGCCGGCGCTCAAATTGTTTTGTTAGAATGTGTACCTGCTGAATTGGCAGCTCGTATTACTCAAGTTCTTGATGTGCCGGTGATCGGCATCGGTGCGGGTAATGTGACCGACGGTCAGATTCTTGTTATGCACGACATGTTTGGAATTTCGGCGAACTACATGCCAAAATTCTCGAAAAACTTCCTTGCTGAAACAGGCGATATGCGCAAAGCCGTGGCTCAATACATGGCTGAAGTTGAAAGCGGTGCATTCCCAGACGAAGCTCATACCATTGCCTAGAGGATAAATGCATGCAAACTTTTGCGGAAATCTCAGCGATTCGTGAACAGGTAAAAACCTTTAAGCGTGAAGGTCGCAAAGTAGCGTTTGTTCCAACAATGGGCAACCTACACGAAGGTCACCTTACGCTTGTTCGTAAAGCTCGCGAATACGCGGATGTCGTTGTCGTAAGCATCTTTGTAAACCCGATGCAGTTTGACCGTGCAGACGATTTAAATAACTACCCTCGCACCCTAGAAGAAGACCTAAGCAAACTAGGTGGTGAAGGCGTAGAAGTGGTGTTCACTCCAACACCAGAAATCATCTACCCAGAAGGCTTGGACAAACAAACGTTTGTTGATGTTCCTGGCTTATCTACCATTCTTGAAGGCGCGTCTCGCCCAGGTCACTTCCGTGGCGTGACAACCATCGTCAACAAGCTGTTCAACATCGTTCAACCTGATGTGGCTTGCTTTGGCGAGAAAGACTTCCAGCAACTTGCGGTGATTCGCAAAATGGTTGAAGACTTGGCGATGGACATCGAAATCATTGGCGTTCCAACCGTACGTGAAATGGATGGCCTTGCAATGAGCTCTCGTAATGGTCTTTTGACCATTGATGAACGTCAACGCGCACCAGTACTTGCTCGCACCATGCGTTGGATCAGCAGTGCGATGCGTGGTGGCCGTGATGATTACGCTTCAGTGATTGAAGATGCGAACGACCAACTGCGTGCAGCGGGTCTACAGCCTGATGAAATCTTCATTCGTGATGCTCGTACACTTCAAGCTATTACTGCTGAGACCACTCAAGCGGTGATCCTGATGTCTGCATTCTTGGGTAAAGCACGCCTAATCGACAACCAAACGGTTGATATGGTCGTAGAAACCAAAGAAGAAGAATCAAGCGAAGCGAACTCAGCAAGCGCTGAATAAGCGAAATACATAAACGAAAAGGTCGGCACTGAGCCGACCTTTTTTGTATCCGAGGAAAGGAGTTACGAATACACGCATTGAAGTCCTTCAGGGCGTGTCTTGAATCGCTTATGCAGCCACATCCATGCTGGAATATCTCTTCGGATCATATCTTCAATCTCTTGGTTTAAAATGCTCGCAGCTTTAACCGGGTTACGTCGTTCAAATTGTTCACTCAAGTCACCACCAACATATAAGGTGTATTGATTGTCGCTTACTACTGTTACACCAGACATCACCGCACACTTGGTTGCATCAACCAATACACTCGACCCCGCCGTACTTGCGGCCTGATTGACGGCGAAGAAAGGCGCAAAGACCGAGCTATCCGCACCATAATCGTGATCAGGCAAATACCATAATCGCTGGCCATTCTTTAGGACTTTGAGCATCGACTTTACGTCTTTGCGATCTATCATTTGATGCCCACAACGCGTACGGCCTCGATGTTGAATAAATTCATAAGCGGGGTTTGAGTTCGGACGATACACGCCATAGCCTTTCGCAAACTGGCTAAAGATTCTCGCCGTCATTTCCAAGTTAAGGTGATGGCTGCATACTACCAGCACACCTCGCCCATTCTTTTCTTGCTCAAGCAGGCGCTCTTTACCCACAACTTGAGTTAGACGCTGCACACGCCAATCAGGCCAAAACCACGCCATTCCGGTTTCTATCAACGCCATGCCAGTGTATTTAAAATTTGCCTTTACCAGCTGATCACATTTGGCATCGCTGTATTCAGGAAAACAGAGTTTAAGGTTTCGTTTTGCGATGCTTCTGCGGCGCTTCATCAACGACATAGCAAGTGAACCAATACCTCTGCCTAATGCACAGAGCACTGGATAAGGGAGCAGATTAACGATCAACGCTAATAAACCAAAAGCGAACCACACAGACCAGTATTTGGGACGCAGTAATTTTAAAAAGAAAGGGGGAGATGGGACGACATTCATGGCTTCACTCATTTACAGCAGATGTATTTACGAAAGATGAGTGAAACCTAGCATGTAAAAAGTCGAAAATTTGTATGGGAATGTATTAGTGTGCATAGAAAAAGAGCAGCTCTAATGGCTGCTCTTTCGATTGCTTTTTGTATTAGCTTCTTAGGCCTATCCCTTTGGTGACCAGATAGTGAGCCACAGCATAAAGCGCGACAACAAATACTGTCAGTACGCTAAACGAGGTGACAATACCCACGTCGGACACACCAAGGAAGCCATAACGGAATGCATTCACCATGTAGACTATAGGGTTCAGTTTAGACACCCCTTGCCAAAACTCAGGCAGTAGGCTGATTGAGTAAAACACACCGCCAAGGTAAGTCAGCGGCGTCAATACAAACGTCGGGATGATGGAGATATCATCGAACGTTCTCGCGTAAACGGCGTTAATCAAGCCACCGAGTGAGAACACAACCGAAGTCATAAATACCGTCGCGATAATGATACCCCAGTGGTCCACTTGCAAATCAACAAAGAACAGCGACACGAAAGTTACGATAGTCCCCACCAGCAAACCACGAACGACGCCTCCCATAACAAAACCAAGAATGATGACGTAGTTTGGTACTGGCGCAACCAACAACTCCTCAATATTGCGCTGGAATTTAGAACTAAAGAATGACGATGCCACGTTCGAATATGAGTTGGTGATCACCGACATCATGATCAAGCCCGGCACAATGTATTCCATATAACTAAAGCCGTTCATTTCACCAATACGAGAACCAATTAGGCTACCAAAGATGATGAAATACAGCGTCATCGTAATCGCTGGCGGCACAAGAGTTTGCACCCAAATTCGTGTGAAGCGATTAATCTCTTTCGTCAGTAGGCTGCAAAAAGCGGTCCAATATAACTTGTACATTATTGGTTACCTCCACGTACGATGCTGACAAACAGCTCTTCTAAACGGTTTGCTTTATTACGCATAGAGAGTACTTTCACCCCTCTCTCTGAAAGTTGACTAAATACTGAGTTCAGACCTTGGCTCTTGTCCAATTCAATCTCTAATGAACCATTGATCATCGTTTGGCTATTCACACCCGCAAGCTCTGGCATCTCACCATCAAACTCAACATCAAGAATGAAGGTTTCAACACGCAGTTTACCAAGCAGTGCTTTCATGGTCGTATTCTCGATCAGCTCACCTTTATTGATGATACCGATGTTACGACACAGCATTTCTGCCTCTTCAAGGTAGTGGGTTGTTAGGATGATAGTAATGCCCTGCTCTTGGTTAATCTCTTTTAAGAAATCCCACATAGAGCGGCGCAATTCGATATCAACACCCGCCGTTGGTTCATCAAGGATCAACAACTGTGGTTCATGCATTAAAGCGCGAGCAATCATAAGACGACGCTTCATACCACCGGACAAATTACGCGCGCGTTCTTTGCGTTTTTCCCACAAATCGAGCTTAGTTAGGTATTTTTCTGCGCGAACTTTAGCAAGCTCTTTGGATACGCCATAATAGCCCGCTTGCTGCATTACAATTTGCTCAACCGTTTCAAACTGGTTGAAATTAAATTCCTGCGGCACTAAGCCTAAGTTCTGCTTTGCTAATTCAAGATGCGTATCGATGTCGTAGCCAAAAACCTTCGTCGTACCCGAGGTTTTGTTTACTAAAGAAGAGATAATGCCAATTGTTGTGGATTTACCCGCACCATTTGGCCCTAGAAGTGCGTAGAAGTCGCCTTTTTCTACTGTTAGGCTGATGCCCTTCAACGCTTCAAATCCGCCCGCATAAGTCTTGCGAAGCTGTTCTATTTCTAATGCGTACATTGCGTAATCATTGCCATCTGTTGATGAATCGTGAATGCCAATACCGTTGGGGATCATTGATAGCGACTCAAGAGTCGAAAGCGATATTGCACTGAAGTTGAATTAGTTTATCGTTGAATAACGATGAATACAAATAAACCTTTCTATAAAATTAGAAATAACTATAAATCCTCCCAACGCCATATAGTAAAAAGCGCCATCAAATCTCTCTGATAGCGCTTTTAAATAAGTGACTTAGATTACATCGTTAGCATTTGGTGCTCATCGGTTTCTACATGTTTTACCGCTGCATTCAATGCTTCGTAACGGAACTTATAAGTGTTCTCATCAGGTACCAAGTCAATCACGTGGAATTTCTCTAACTGCTCACGCGTACGTTGGTTTGGACACAGCAAATAGACTTCACACTTCGCATCCAAAGCATCTTTGATGGCGTTCTCTAGCGCCAAGCCAACGGTCACATCAATCATAGGTACATCTGTTAGATCGAGGATCATCACTTCGTAATCCGAGATACTGGAGTGCTGACGCGAAATCGCCTTCGAAACGCTGAAGATCATTGGCCCAGAAAGATAGAAGAACAACACTTTACCATTCGCTCTGTCTAACAGCCCTCTCTCACTGTCAGTCAGCGGTACATCGTCTTCATCTGCATCACTGATCGCCTTAACTTGGCGTGCTTGTTCACGGCTCAAGCGCTCAATGATAATGATGTTAGAGATAAACACACCAAGACCAACGGCGACAATCAAATCTACGAACACCGTCAATAGCATCACGCCATACATGACCGCCATCCCCGGGAAGCTCACCTTATGAGCACGTTGGATAAAACTCCAATCAAGAATATTGAAACCGACATACACCGCAATGCCCGCCAGTACCGCCATTGGGATTGGCTCGGTTAATCCACTTGCAACCAGTACCACCAACGCCAGAATCAATGCGCGAATGACTCCGGATAATGGTGAACGAGCACCGACTTGGATGTTGGTTACGGTCCCCATTGTCGCGCCAGCACCTGGCAACGCACCAAACAGGCCAGAGATCATGTTTGCCAAACCTTGCCCGCGCAGCTCCTTGTCCGAATCGTGTTCTTTACGCGTCAAAGAGTCGCCAATCACTGCGGTTAATAAGGTATCAATACAACCTAGTGTACCCAGTACCAATGCATCAATAACCATCTCAGTGAACATAGCAGGATCGATATGTGGCACGACCAAAGAAGGCAAACCTGCTGGGATTTCACCAATTCGACGAATGTCTTCTGCATCAAACAGAATCACCGATAACAAAGTAACCGCCACCAGCGCGACAAGTTGAGCGGGAACGTATTTACGATACTGCTTCGGGAAGAAGAATAAGATACCTAACGTCAGCAAGCCCAAAAACAACTCACTAAACTTTAAGTTAGATATTGTGTCGGGCAATGCCGATAACGTCCCGATGACCCCACCAGACGGTGCTGCATGACCAAGCAAAGGCGACAGCTGCAAGATAATAAGAATCACACCAATCCCTGACATGAATCCTGATATCACACTGTAAGGCATTAACGTCACGTACTTACCCAACTTTAACGTACCAAGCACAATCTGGAAGGCACCTGCCATCATGACCACAGTGAACGTCATGGCCATACCCGTTTCTGGATACTTAGCCATCATGCTGGTCAGTACCGCGGTCATGATCACCGTCATTGGACCGGTTGGCTCTGAGATGAGGGTATTAGAGCCACCAAATAACGAAGCAAAAAGCCCCACCATGATCGCGCCCCATAAGCCAGCTTCCGCGCCCGCGCCAGATGCCACACCAAAGGCTAACGCAAGAGGAAGTGAAATGATGGCCGTCGTGACGCCACCAAACAGATCCCCTTTCAAGTTGATATCCTTAAAGCGACTACCGAACATTGAATTTGCTCCCTGCATTAAAAAGACAAAATGCCATCAATCTAACAAATATTTCGTCAAAGAAAAAAACACAATAAACCCGCGAATTAGCTAGGTTTATTCGCATACTGAATGATGCCTGCATATTTTATGATTTTAACTGCGAGAACTCGTCAGATGAGTCATCTTTGATGAATATTTAACGGGATCGAAATTGTAACATTGTGTATAGTTACAGCGCTGATCGCTTTATAAGCAATAGTGAGTGGTTGGTTTTTTTAATTTTTAGGGAAGTAGATGTCAGATGCCGGAAATTAAACAATTATTCGAAAATAACTCTAAGTGGTCAGAAGAAATTAAATCTGATCGTCCAGAATATTTCGCGAAGCTAGCGGAAGGTCAAAAGCCCGACTTTCTTTGGATTGGTTGTTCAGACAGTCGCGTTCCAGCAGAGCGATTAACTGGGCTTTTCTCGGGCGAGTTATTTGTTCACCGAAATGTTGCTAATCAGGTCATCCACACCGACCTAAACTGCCTCTCTGTAGTGCAATACGCGGTCGACGTATTGAAAGTGAAGCACATCATCGTTTGTGGTCACTACGGCTGTGGTGGTGTTAATGCTGCCATTGATAACCCTCAACTTGGTTTAATCAATAACTGGCTACTTCACATTCGTGACCTGTACTTTAAACATCGCACTTACCTTGACCAGATGCCCCTTGAAGACCGCGCTGATAAACTGGGTGAAATCAACGTTGCCGAGCAAGTTTACAACTTAGGTAACTCCACCATCATGCAAAACGCATGGGAACGTGGTCAGGATGTGGAAATTCATGGCGTGGTATACGGAATTGAAGATGGCCGCCTAGAGTACTTAGGCATCCGTTCTAACTCAAAAGAGACCGTGGAAGCTTCTTACCAAAAAGCACTCTCAACGATTCTGAATGCAGACAACAAATTACTTTGCCGCTAAGCAATAAGCTTAACCAGACTGAATAAAAGAAAACGCCCGTTAATTGCTTAACGGGCGTTTTTGTATTCTTTAAACAAAAGTAACGATTACTCTTGTGGTACCACTTTACCGATAAATGGTAGGTGACGGTATTTTTGAGCGTAGTCGATACCCACACCAACAACGAACTCGTCAGGAATCGCAAAACCAACGTAATCAACTGGCACTTCAACTTCACGACGTGATGGCTTATCTAGTAGTGTACAAATCGCAATAGACTTAGGCTCACGTAGAGATAGGATTTCACGGATCTTGTTTAGCGTGTTACCTGTGTCGATGATATCTTCAACGATCAGTACGTCTTTGCCTTTGATGTCATCATCAAGGTCTTTCAAGATACGTACGTCACGAGAGCTTTCCATCGTGTTACCGTAGCTAGAAGCGGTCATAAAGTCGACTTGGTGAGTCAGTTCGATTGCACGAGCCAAATCGGCCATAAATACAAATGAACCACGTAGCAAACCAACCATTACCAGATCTTCGCTGCCTTGGTAACGTTCTGTAATTTGCTTGCCTAATTCACGAATACGTTCCTGAACTTCTTGCTCAGAAATCATGACTTCTACTGTATGTTTCATACTGTGCTCAATTTTCTTTGTGGGTTGAGGTAGGTCGTACGCAAACGATCACCTTATCTTGCGGCGTGTAGTGTAACACCCCACACCATGGGTTAAAAGCCGCTTGCCATTGCTTTGATTTATTGAATGAAAGTCTTAATTTTAGAACTTATCTAGTTGAATGAAACATCAATAATGACATTACTGTCTATAAATTGTGCATCAGATGTTGACCTCGCACATATGCACCATTACACTCATCAATGCTTTAAGCAACTATTAAAATAATCAATTAGGGGATTATCCCCAAAACATCAACTCAAATGGCAAGGAAAAAGGAATATGGACTCAATTGCAAAGAGACCTCGTACTAGGCTTTCCCCTCTAAAACGTAAACAGCAACTGATGGAAATCGCTCTTGAAGTGTTTGCTCGTCGCGGCATTGGTCGTGGTGGTCACGCGGATATTGCAGAGATCGCTCAAGTTTCTGTTGCGACGGTATTTAACTACTTCCCTACTCGTGAAGATTTGGTGGATGAAGTTCTGAACCACGTTGTGCGTCAGTTCTCTAACTTCTTGTCGGATAACATCGACTTAGACATCCACGCGCGCGAAAACATCGCCAACATCACTAATGCAATGATTGAGCTAGTAAGCCAAGATTGCCATTGGCTGAAAGTTTGGTTTGAGTGGAGCGCATCGACACGTGATGAAGTATGGCCATTGTTCGTGACCACAAACCGCACTAACCAACTTCTAGTGCAAAACATGTTCATCAAAGCGATCGAGCGTGGTGAAGTTTGTGACCAACATGAACCGGAACACTTGGCGAATCTGTTCCACGGTATTTGCTACTCTATTTTCGTACAAGCAAACCGCTCTAAGAGCGAAGCTGAGTTAACGAACCTAGTAAGTGCATACTTAGATATGCTATGCATCTACAACCGTGACCATCACTAAAAAATAATTAGGCTTAAAAAATCAAAGGCTGATACTTAGGTATTGGCCTTTTTTGTTTTTGGGAAACGGGAAACGGGAAACGGGAAACCGCTTTATGGAATGACCCCTTAAAAGTAGACACAGGGGGTTAATTCATTAGCTCAAAGTCTATGGGGCTCACTCCACCTAGAGTCCCATGTCTTCTTACCGGATTGTAATATGTATCGATATAAAGTCGGCTTTGCATTGTCATTTCCTGACGAGATATCTCTCCTAAATTGCTAATCCACTCTTTTTTGTATTGAGCAAAGAAACTTTCTGAACAAGCGTTATCCCAACAGTTTCCTTTACGTGACATACTCACGGTAATCGCCTTTTTCCTGAGCCATCGTAAGGTTTCTATCGCTCGATATTGAACACCTTGATCCGAATGAAACATTAACTCCCTTCCATCCGGTAGACGACTCTTCCATGCTTTATTCAAGGCTTTTAGCACTAAATAAGCATTGTTTATGCGACTTATAGACCACCCCACCACCTTCCTCGAATACAAATCCAATATAACACAAAGGTAGTTCCAACCTTCCTTACATCGAACTTGAGTTATATCAGAAGCCCAAACTTGATTTGGTTTACTCACGTCAAATTGGCGATTAAGAAGATTGTACGCAGGCATCAGTGTTTTCTGTCTAGGAGCTCGACCATGGCGCTTTTTACTCGCTTTAGAACGATAACCTACTAACTGTAATAGCCGTTGAACTCGCTTCTTATTGCAAATAAAACCGAAAGCAACCGCAGCTTCCCACAACTTTCGATAGCCGGGGATACAATGCTGCCTATCACAAAAAGTCGAGCAAACTTTCGTTTCTTTGTTCACGTTCACTTGGCTTTCGATGGAGCCACTTATAGTAGCCAGCTGGAGAAACACCTAGCCATTGGCACAGCCTTACTACTGGTCGCCTGACACTCGTGTATTTTAGAATGTATTCAAATCTTATTCTTTTAGGCTGTTGAAGTAAGCTTTCGCTTCCTTTAAGAATTCGTTCTCCATCTCAGCCATTTCCAGACGCTTTTTCAACCTTCGAATTTCTTTTTCTAGTTGGAGTACGGATTTTTCTGGTCCCACGTTGGGAAGAGTAGGTGATGTATGTTTTTGAGAGGTCATTTCAGCCCTCCATTTCGACAGTAAACTCGGGGAAATACCTAACGACTTCGCCACTGATTTTACGGTATCAGGAGAATCTAAAGATTGCTGTACGGCTTGTTTCTTGAAACCTTCTGAATGTTTTCGGACAGTTTTTACTTTCATCGCACTCAAATTCCAATATTGAGTGTCTACTTTATTGGGGTCATATCATTATTTTGTCTTTCTAGGGACAAAACCCGTCAACTCCTTTTAGAGCAGAGCCTCTTTCAATAGCCTCCCAGCAATCACCTCTCGATTCCTAGGGCGAAGTGTTCCCGACTCTCCAAGCGCAGCATTCTTTTCTTCCAATAAAAAAACCGCTGACGAATCAGCGGTTTTTATCATTCAACGTTCAAGAAAAAATTACTTTTTCTTTTTCACTGCTTTTTTGTTTGGAAGGTCAGTGATTGAGCCTTCAAATACTTCAGCAGCTAGACCCACAGACTCGTGTAGAGTTGGGTGAGCGTGGATAGTTAGTGCGATGTCTTCTGCATCACAACCCATCTCGATAGCTAGACCGATTTCACCAAGCAGTTCACCACCGTTAGTACCAACGATAGCACCACCGATTACGCGGTGAGTCTCTTTATCAAAGATAAGCTTAGTCATACCGTCTGCACAGTCAGATGCGATTGCACGACCTGATGCTGCCCATGGGAATGTTGCCACTTCGTAGTTGATGCCTTCTGCTTTCGCTTCTTTCTCAGTCTTACCAACCCATGCCACTTCTGGCTCAGTGTAAGCGATTGAAGGAATAACTTTAGGATCGAAGTAGTGTTTCTTACCAGAGATAACTTCTGCCGCTACGTGGCCTTCATGCACACCTTTGTGAGCAAGCATTGGTTGGCCAACTACGTCGCCGATCGCGTGAATGTGAGGAACGTTAGTGCGCATCTGCTTATCAACATTGATAAAGCCACGCTCGTCTACTTCGATACCCGCTTTTTCAGCATCGATAAGTGCACCGTTTGGAACACGACCGATAGCAACAAGAACTGCATCATAACGCTCAGCTTCAGCAGGTGCTTTTTTGCCTTCCATTGAAACGTAGATACCGTCTTCTTTCGCTTCAACTGCTGTCACTTTAGTTTCAAGCATTAGCTTGAACTTGTCTTTGATACGCTTAGTGAAAACTTTAACGATGTCTTTATCCGCCGCAGGGATTACCTGGTCGAACATTTCAACTACTTCAACTTTAGAACCTAGAGAGTGGTAAACCGTACCCATTTCTAGACCGATGATACCACCGCCCATGATAAGCAGTTTTTCTGGTACTTCTTTTAGCTCTAGCGCATCCGTTGAATCCCAAATACGTGGGTCTTCGTGCGGGATGAATGGCAGTTTGATTGGGCGAGAACCCGCAGCAATGATAGCGTTGTCGAAGTTAACCGTTGTTGACTCGCCTTCGCCTTCTACAAGGATAGAGTTAGGGCTTGTGAACTTACCGTAGCCGTTTACTACAGTAACGTTACGCATCTTAGCCATACCGCTAAGGCCGCCAGTTAGTTGGTTTACAACTTTCTCTTTCCAGATACGGATTTTGCTGATGTCAGTTTGTGGTTCGCCAAACACAACACCGTGTTCAGCCATCGCTTTCGCTTCTTCGATAACTTTAGAAACGTGAAGAAGTGCTTTAGATGGAATACAACCAACGTTTAGACATACACCGCCAAGAGTGCTGTAACGTTCAACTAGTACTGTTTCTAGACCTAGATCCGCACAACGGAATGCAGCTGAGTAACCAGCAGGACCAGAACCAAGTACAACAACTTGGGCTTTAATTTCTTTGCTCATTGTGACCTCTTGTAGTCATTATCCCTAACAGGCTGAGTAGATGTTCTTAAATTATTAGGCTTTCAAACGGTCAATATTTTACAGAGATGTTAACAGTGTGAAAGCAGCTTTAAGTTAGCCTGTGAGCTAGACAACAATTCATCTTTCAGTTTCTGAACGATGGAAGAAATTGTCGTCTAAAAATAGTCTTTTATATAAAGAATTAAGGTGACCCGAAAGCCACCTTAACTATTACTTTCTCAATTACAGTACTAGGCGACGAATGTCTGATAGTGCACCGTTTAGGAAAGTAATGAAGCGTGCACCTTCTGCACCATCGATCACACGGTGGTCGTATGATAGAGACAGTGGAAGTTGTAGGCGTGGTTCGAATTCTTTACCGTTCCACACTGGCTTCATTTCAGATTTTGATACACCTAGGATACCAACTTCTGGCGCGTTTACGATTGGTGTAAACGCTGTACCGCCAATACCGCCAAGGCTAGAGATTGTGAAACAACCGCCTTGCATGTCAGCAGCTGTTAGCTTACCTGCACGTGCTTTCTTAGAAACTGCCATTAGCTCTTCAGATAGCTCGTAGATGCCTTTCTTGTTCACGTCTTTAAATACAGGAACAACAAGACCGTTTGGCGTATCTACTGCAATACCTACGTTCACGTACTTCTTAAGAATGATGCTTTCGCCATCTTCAGAAAGTGAAGAGTTGAACGCTGGGAACGCTTCAAGTGCTTTAGCAACAGCTTTCATGATGAACACAAGAGGAGTGATCTTCATGCCAGTGTCTTTCTTAGCTTCGATTGCGTTCTGCTCTTTACGGAATGCTTCTAGCTCAGTGATGTCAGCGTTGTCCCACTGTGTAACGTGAGGGATCATTACCCAGTTACGGTGTAGGTTTGCACCAGAGATCTTCTTGATCTTAGAAAGCTTCTGAACTTCAGTTTCGCCGAACTTGCTGAAGTCAACTTTTGGCCAAGGTAGTAGACCAAGCGCTGCGCCATCGTCTTTGCCAGATGCTGCTGCACCTGCGCCAGACTCAAGACGCTTAAGTGCATCTTTAACGTAAGCTTGAACGTCTTCTTTTAGGATACGGCTCTTACGACCTGTACCTTTAACCTTAGATAGGTTAACGCCGAATTCACGAGCAAGACGACGAACAACTGGAGATGCGTGTGCGTAGTCGTTGTTCTCTTGGAAATCGTTCGCTGCAGGTGCCGCTTCAACTTTTGCTGCTGGAGCAGGAGCCGCTGCAGGTGCTGGAGCTGCTGCTTGTGCAGGTGCTGCAACAGGAGCTGGAGCTGCGCCAGCTACTTCGAATACCATGATTAGAGAGCCAGTCGTTACTTTATCGCCCGCTGCAATCTTGATTTCTTTTACAGTACCAGCGAATGGTGCAGGAACTTCCATAGAAGCTTTATCGCCTTCAACAGTGATTAGAGATTGCTCTTCTTCTACTGTGTCGCCAACCGCTACCATTACTTCAGTAACTTCAACTTCGTCACCGCCGATATCTGGAACATTCACTTCTTTGTCAGCTGCTACCGCTGGAGCTGCTGGAGCTTCTACTCGGTCCGACGCCTCGGCTGCTGGAGCCGCTGCTGCGCCTGAACCTGCAGTTTCGCTACCACCTACAGAGAAAACCATGATTAGAGAACCAGTTGTTACTTTATCGCCAGCAGCAACTTTGATCTCTTTTAGCGTACCAGCGAATGGGGCTGGAACTTCCATTGATGCTTTGTCGCCTTCAACCGTTAGAAGAGATTGCTCTTCTTCGATGCTGTCGCCAACTGCAACCATGATTTCAGTAACTTCTACTTCGTCGCCACCGATATCAGGAACGTGAACTTCTTTTAGTTCTGCCGCTGCAGGCGCTGCAACTGGTGCTGCTTCAACTGCTGGAGCTGCCGCAGGAGCCGCTTCTGCAGCGGCACCTTCAGCTTCGAAAATCATGATAAGAGAACCAGTCGTAACAGAATCACCTTCTGCTACTTTGATTTCTTTAACGATACCTGCTTGAGACGCTGGAACTTCCATAGAAGCTTTGTCGCCTTCAACAGTGATCAGAGACTGCTCTTCTTCAACCTTGTCGCCAACGCTTACAAGAATTTCAGTAACTTCAACCTCATCCGCACCGATGTCAGGTACATTAATTTCGATTGCCATTGCTTATTTACCTTCTAGTTAAGCGCTGTATTAAGCGTATTGTGGGTTAGTTTTTTCAGTGTCGATGTTGAACTTAGCAATCGCTTCAACGACTACTGATTTCTCAACATCACCACGTTTCGCTAGCTCAGTAAGAGCGGCAACTACTACGTAGCCTGCGTTAACTTCGAAGTGACGACGTAGGTTCTCACGGCTGTCAGAACGGCCGTAACCATCAGTACCAAGTACTTTGTAAGACTCAGAAGGCATGAACGCACGAACTTGCTCAGAGTAGTTCTTCATGTAGTCAGTCGCTGCGATTGCTGGCTCAGTACCCATTACTTGTGCAATGTAAGGTACTTTCGCTTCTGCTTCTGGGTGAAGCATGTTGTAACGCTCTACGTCTTGACCGTCACGAGTTAGCTCGTTGAACGATGTTACAGAGAACACGTCAGATGCGATGCCGTACTCTTCGCTTAGGATAGTCGCTGCTTTACGTACTTCGTTCATGATAGTACCAGAGCCCATTAGCTGAACTTTAGACTTGTCACCAGCGTAAGACTCAAGCTTGTAGATACCCTTACGGATGCCTTCTTCAGCGCCTTCTGGCATTGCTGGCATTGCGTAGTTTTCGTTCATTACAGTTAGGTAGTAGAACACGTTCTCTTGGTTCTCACCGTACATGCGACGGATACCGTCTTGCATGATTACTGCAACTTCGTAAGCGAATGTTGGGTCGTAAGAGATACAGTTAGGAACTGTATTCGCCATGATGTGCGAGTGACCGTCTTCGTGCTGTAGACCTTCACCGTTTAGCGTTGTACGACCTGCAGTAGCACCTAGTAGGAAACCACGAGCTTGTTGGTCACCTGCCATCCACGCCATGTCGCCAACACGTTGGAAACCGAACATAGAGTAGTAGATGTAGAACGGGATCATTGGCAGATCGTTCGTGCTGTAAGAAGTCGCAGCTGCAACCCAAGAAGCCATTGAGCCTAGCTCGTTGATACCTTCTTGTAGAACCTGACCTGAAGTTGCTTCTTTGTAGTAAGAAACGATGTCGCGATCTTGAGGTGTGTAGTTCTGACCGTGCGGGTTGTAGATACCGATCTGACGGAACAGACCTTCCATACCGAACGTACGAGCTTCGTCACAGATGATAGGAACGATGTTCTTACCAATGTTCTTGTTCTTAAGCAGGATGTTAAGAGTACGAACGTAAGCCATTGTTGTAGAGATATCGCGCTTCTGCTCGCTTAGTAGCGGAGCGAACTCTTCTAGCTCAGGTGTTTTGAATTCTTGAGTGAACTTAGGTAGACGCTGTGGCGTGTAACCTTTTAGTTCTTTACGACGAGCGTGTAGGTATTCGTATTCCGCTGAACCTTCTTCAAGTTTCAGGTATGGAAGTTCTTTCACTGCTTCGTCAGTTAGGATGTCTTGAAGACCTAGGCGATCACGTAGGTGTAGTACGTGAGTCATGTCCATCTTCTTAACTTGGTGCGCGATGTTCTTACCTTCAGCCGCTTCACCCATGCCGTAACCTTTAACAGTCTTCGCTAGGATTACTGTTGGACGACCTTTAGTTTCTGCTGCGTTTTTGTAAGCTGCGTACAGCTTAGAAGACTCGTGACCACCACGCTTAAGTGCGAAGATTTCGTCGTCAGTCATGTCTGCAACTAGTGCAGCTGTCTCTGGGTACTTACCAAAGAAGTGTTCACGTACGTAAGCACCATCTTTAGATTTAAATGTTTGGTAGTCACCATCTACAGTTTCGTTCATCAGCTGTAGAAGCTTACCTGTTGTATCTTTAGCAAGTAGAGCATCCCAGTTGCTACCCCAGATAACTTTAACAACATTCCAGCCAGCGCCTTTAAATAGACCTTCTAGCTCTTGGATGATGCTACCGTTACCCATTACAGGGCCGTCTAGACGCTGTAGGTTACAGTTGATTAGGAATGTTAGGTTGTCCAGTTTCTCACGCGCAGCGAAAGATAGAGAACCACGTGATTCCGGCTCATCCATCTCACCGTCACCTAGGAACGCGTATACACGCTGTGCAGACGTGTCTTTTAGGCCACGACCGTCTAGGTACTTAAGGAAACGCGCTTGGTAGATCGCAGAAATTGGACCAAGACCCATAGATACTGTTGGGAACTGCCAGAACTCAGGCATCAGTTTAGGGTGCGGGTATGATGGGATACCTTTACCGTCTACTTCTTGACGGAAGTTATCTAGCTGCTCTTCAGTTAGACGACCTTCAACGAATGCACGAGAGTAGATACCCGGTGAGATGTGACCTTGGTAGTAAACTAGATCGCCACCGTCCGTCTCGTTTGGAGCACGGAAGAAGTGGTTGAAACAAACTTCGTAGAACGCTGCTGCTGACTGGTAAGAAGCCATGTGACCACCAAGGTCTAGGTCTTTCTTAGAAGCACGCAATACGATCATGATTGCGTTCCAGCGAATAATCGAACGAATACGACGCTCAAGAGTTACATCACCAGGGTAAGCTGGTTCTTGTGCTGCTGGAATAGTGTTGATGTAGTTTGTGTTGATGCCAGTTGGCATATCAACGCCGTCTAGACGTGCTTTTTCTAGAACGGTTTCTAGTAGAAACTGTGCACGTTCTACACCTTCTTCACGAACAACGGATTCAAGGGCTTGTAGCCAATCTTGAGTTTCCAGTGCATCTACGTCATGCTTCATGTCAGACATGGCGATCTATCCTTCTGTTGGTTGGATCTACTTATTTAAGTAAGCGGTTCTTGTATTAAGAATCGTTACCTTGCTGAATTCGACGCAGAGAACGCTCTCGTCGAGACTCTTCTCGAGTCAAATCCAACAATGTTTCTTCAATATAAGCTAAATGTGAGTGAGACATTTCACGTGCCTTTTCAGGCTGACCAGAAACAATCGCATCCACGATATTAGCTCTGTGTTTACTTACTTTATCGACCACTTCATCGCGGCGATGTAAGAGCTTTAGATTCTGTAGAACATTTTGCTCAAGCAAAGGGGCAAGGCTACGAACGATATGAAGTAACACAACATTGTGCGCTGCTTCTGTTAAAGCAATAAGGAACTGCATAACTGCCGCCGCTTCTGCTTCAACGTTGTCGCCTTTTTGCTCTTCACTGATTTGATTCAAGCATGCTTGAATACGAGCAAAATCTTCATCGGTACCACGCAATGCTGCAAAGTACGCGGAAATACCTTCCATCGCATGGCGCGACTCAAGCAGGTCTAACTGCGTTTCGGAGTGAGATGACAATAGGTTCAACAAAGGGTCTGAGAAACTCTTCCAGATGTTTTCGCTAACGAATGTGCCACCGCCTTGACGACGAGTAAGCAGACGTTTTGCTTCTAAACGCTGAATGGCTTCACGGACAGATGGACGAGACACATCGAACTGCTTAGCGAGTTCGCGCTCTGGTGGCAATTGTTGCCCCGGAGAGAGTGTTCCTTCCACAATCAACCTTTCTAGCTCTTGTTCAATAACATCAGAAAGCTTTGGCTGACGAATCCTTTGATAAGCCATAATTTATTGTTCTTCTACTCTTGCAGGTAATTGGTAATACCAATTTTAAGTTGGTGCAGAAATTAACATAATTAAAACGTCACTGTCCAGCCAAAAGTTGACCTAAATCATAGAACGGACTTACAACCAACACTTTGATAACAATCGACCATTAAAACAGCAATAAAATTGGTATGACCAATTACATAAACAAAACAGATGGGAAGTCTGCGTGCTAGTAAATTTGATCAACAAAAACAAAAAATGACAAAATTATCTGTACAGTTATTCACCACCAGCCGTTTTAAACCTTCAAAATGTAGTTAACTTTTAACAAGTGCTCATATTTCTTGTATCAAAAAAAGGCATAACTGAGTGTATGCCTTATTTATTTCTGTTTTTTGAATTTACACTTTCGCTACAAGTTAGCTTTGTAATTGCTGTCTGTATTTGACCCAGTCAAAGCTTAGACCAGGATCCGCTTTTCTCAAGGGAGCAATGTACTGATGCCCTGTAATTCGAGGTAAAGTGATTTTCGGGTAGGCCTGCATGACCGCATGGGTCAAAGCAGTAAGTGATTGATATTGTTCTTCTGTATAGGCAACAAACTCAGTCCCCTCGAGCTCAACACCAATGGAATAATCATTGCAACGTTCACGACCAGCAAAGCTAGACTGCCCTGCATGCCATGCCTTATCAAGAAAAGAAACAAACTGAACTATTTCACCATTACGCTTTATTAAGCAATGTGCCGAAACGCTCATTTTGTGAATTACCTCAAAAAACGGATGGGCGTTGGGATCCAGAGTACCTTTAAAGAATTCCTCGATATGAGGGCCACCAAATTGCCCCGGCGGTAAACTGATGTTGTGTACCACCAGCAGAGAGATGTCTTCTTTGTCTGAACGATCATCAAAAAACGGTGATGGGACGTGCTTTGCCTTCGTCAACCAACCATTCTCGATTTTTAGGCACATATCAACCTCTCTACTTTGCAAATTAACTGCTGAAATTATTGACACCGGAGAGTATCATTCGTTGCCATCTCCCTTTCAAGACAAGATTTGCGATGAAGAACACACACAACAGCCAAGAACGCCTAGAATACCTTAAGCAACAGCTTCCATTAGAAATCACTCGCGCCGTAGCCGATACCCTAAAAGAAGATCTAGGTGGAGTATTGGATGCCGACAAAGACATCACCGCATCGCTTATCCCTGTTGACGCTGTTAACACAGCAACCATCATCACCCGTGAACACGGTGTGTTTTGTGGTCAAGCATGGGCAGATGAAGTATTCAAACAACTAGGTGGCAAAGTGACCATCGAGTGGCATGTCAAAGACGGCGACAAAGTTGAGCCTAACCAAACGCTTTGCACCCTGACGGGCCCAGCTCGTGATTTGCTCACTGGCGAGCGCAACGCAATGAACTTTATTCAAACCCTTTCTGGTTGCGCGACCATCACTGCTGAATACGCAGAAAAAATTGCTCACACTGAGTGTCGTCTATTAGATACACGCAAGACCATTCCAGGTCTGCGTAGTGCCTTGAAATACGCCGTAGCATGCGGTGGTGGCTTTAACCATCGTATCGGTGTGTTCGATGCCTACCTTATTAAAGAAAACCACATCATCGCTTGTGGCGGTATCACTCAAGCGATTACCACCGCAAAACAGTTGAACCCAGGTAAGCCAGTTGAAGTAGAAACGGAAAGCTTAGACGAACTAAAAGCTGCGATCGAAGCGGGCGCCGACATCATTATGTTAGATAACTTCACCAAAGATATGATGCGTGAAGCAGTTGCCATCAATGCTGGCCGTGCTGCGCTAGAAAACTCTGGCAATATAACCCTAGAAACCATCGCTGAATACGCAGAAACGGGCGTAGATTACATCTCAGTAGGCGCTTTGACTAAGCACCTAAAAGCGATGGATCTTTCGATGCGCTTCAAGTAAACCAGTGTGAACAAACACAATTAACTCTCTTAATCTCATAGAGTTACACCTATCAAAAATCCAATAGAGAGCCGTAAGGCTCTTTATTTTTATCTGTTTAAAAAATAACACCACTCGCAAAACCTTGCACACAATATGCAACCAGAGCGCAAAGATCTTTATCTCACTCGAGAGCCCCTTCGTTTCCAGTTTCCACTTGTTTCTACTCTTTTTACTCTTCTGTCCCATGCATAAGCATTAACTAAATTTATCTTAAGGAAACAAGATGAAAACGAATAAACAGAAGAAGAAGCAGCAGGGTTTTACTCTTATTGAATTGATGATTGTGGTAGCGATTATTGGCGTGCTATCTGCTATAGCTATACCCGCTTATCAAAATTACGTAAAGAAATCGGAAGCGGCAACAGGGTTAGCGACAGCAAAGTCACTTATTACAAATATCGATATGTATATTCAAGAAAAAGGTAACTTCCCCCCAAATACTGCAACGGGTTTTAGTGACGTTGGAGCTACAACAGGGATGAACAAGCTTGGAACACTATCTTTTGAAAGTATCAGTGGTGCAAATGGAACTATCAAATTTTCGTTTGGCTCAACTTCTTCTATCAACACTGCGTATGTTGAAATTGCAAAATCTACCAGTGGGTGGGCATGTACATTTACGACAAACAGTAAATTAACAACAGAAGAAGTACCTAAAGCTTGTAGATAGAGTCTAATGCACACAAACCTCTCAACGGTTCTTCGCCAAGCAGGAATACTGACCTTTTCCCAAGAAGAATCGTTACTTGAGCAAGCTAAAGCTTCTGGCATTTCGATGCCGGAGGCTTTACTCAGTTCTGGCTTTTTCCAATCTCATGAATTGACAGAACACCTAAGCTCTGTCTTCGGGCTTTCTTGCACTTCTCTTAACCAATACGAATACGCTTCGCTATGCCAAACGCTTGGCTTACGCGATCTCATCACTCGCCATAACGCTTTGCCGCTTAACCGCACCTCTTCAACTTTGATTCTCGCGGTTGCCGACCCAACAAACCTTCAAGCCGAAGATGACTTTCGTTTTGCGACAGGCTTGCAAGTCGAGCTTGTCCTCGCTGACTTTCGTGAGCTAACAGCAGCCATTCGACGTTTATATGGCCGATCACTTGGGCAAGAAAAATCCGGTCTTAAAGAAATCAACCAAGATGAACTGGCGGGTTTGGTTGATATTGGTGAGGATGAAATTGAGAACATCGAAGATCTCAGCCAAGATGAATCGCCGGTCAGTCGCTATATAAACCAAATTTTACTCGATGCTGTCCGTAAAGGGGCTTCCGATATTCACTTCGAGCCTTACGAAAATATGTACCGCGTGCGCTTGCGTTGTGATGGCATTTTAATTGAAATTCAGCAGCCTCCGAGCCATTTAAGCCGTCGTCTCTCCGCTCGTATAAAAATCTTATCTAAGCTTGATATCGCCGAGCGCCGCTTACCACAGGATGGGCGAATCAAGCTCAAATTAAACCAAGACACTGCAATTGATATGCGTGTCTCCACACTACCAACTCTTTTTGGGGAAAAGATTGTTCTGCGCTTGCTCGACAGCAGTTCTGCAGCATTAGATATCAATAAGCTCGGTTATAGCGACTCACAGAAACAACTTTATTTGAATGCCCTGCGCCGTCCACAAGGTATGATCCTGATGACAGGCCCAACAGGTAGCGGTAAAACGGTCTCGCTCTACACTGGATTGAGCATTCTTAATAAACCAGAGATCAATATCTCAACCGCTGAAGATCCCGTTGAGATTAACCTGCCCGGCATTAACCAAGTTCAAGTTCAGCCAAAGATCGGCTTTGGTTTTGCAGAAGCGCTCCGCTCTTTCTTACGTCAAGATCCTGATGTGGTTATGGTGGGCGAGATCCGAGATCTCGACACAGCAGAAATCGCGATCAAAGCATCACAGACTGGCCACTTAGTTCTCTCCACTTTGCACACGAACTCGGCTGCCGAGACTGTCATTCGCTTGTCTAATATGGGCGTAGAAAGCTTTAACCTCGCCTCCTCTCTCAGTTTGATCATCGCCCAGCGTTTGGCTAGAAAACTGTGTCCATATTGTAGACAACCTCAAGAGCCAAACAGCCAACTTCAACATATTGGAATCACCAGCACCGAACAGATCTTTCAAGCTAATCCCGACGGTTGTAACGAGTGTACCCATGGTTATTCAGGGCGAACCGGCATTTACGAAGTGATGAAGTTTGATGAATCCCTTTCAGAAGCACTCATCAAAGGCGCTTCAGTACACGAATTAGAAAAACTCGCCATTGCCAATGGTATGCAAACCCTACAAATGTCTGGCATCGAAAAACTCAAACAAGGCATTACCAGCTTCAGCGAATTGCAGCGCGTTCTCTACTTTTAACATTTACAAGAATTATTAGGCAGTCACTCAGTTTATGAAAACCATCGCTCCTCAACTCAAGAACTACCGTTGGAAAGGCATTAATAGCTCGGGTAAAAAAACCTCTGGAAACGTACTGGCCATGACCGAAGTCGAGGTAAGAGAGCGCCTCGATGCTCAACACATCAAGATAAAGAAACTGAAGAAAGGCAGCATTTCTTTTATCACCAAGATCAGTCATCGCGTCAAAGGCAAAGACATCACGATATTTACTCGCCAAATTGCCACCATGCTAATGACGGGCGTACCGATTGTTCAGGCACTTAAGTTGGTTTCAGAGAACCACAAAAAAGCCGAGATGAAGTCGATTCTGATGAGTGTCACACGAGCGGTAGAGGCAGGGACACCGATGTCGAAAGCCATGCGCACTGCCAGTACACATTTTGATCCGCTTTATACAGACCTAATCGCGACTGGTGAGCAGTCCGGTAACCTATCTCAAGTCTTTGAGCGTTTGGCAACTTATCGAGAAAAGAGCGAGCAGTTGCGCGCAAAAGTGATTAAAGCGCTCATTTACCCAGCGATGGTGGTTTTAGTAGCGCTTGGGGTTTCCTATTTAATGCTGACTAGAGTTATCCCTGAGTTTGAAAAGATGTTTACAGGTTTTGGAGCCGACTTACCCGCCTTTACTCAGATGGTACTCAACCTCTCTGCTTGGACCCAAAACTGGGGGCCCTTTATTGGGCTGAGTTTTGTAAGCCTGCTCATTTCCGGCAAAATTATGTCGCAGCGATCCGATTCATTTCGCCTTTTAGCTGCGCGTTCGAGTTTAAGAGTCCCTATCTTGGGGCCAGTATTATCCAAAGCAGCCATTGCCAAGTTTAGCCGTACTTTAGCAACCAGCTTTAGTGCGGGTATTCCAATTCTCACCGCATTAAAAACCACCTCAAAAACCTCCGGTAACATGCACTATCAATTAGCAATTGAAGAGGTGTATCGAGACACTGCAGCTGGTATGCCGATGTATATTGCCATGCGTAACTGTCACGTTTTCCCTGAGCTAGTACTGCAAATGGTCATGATAGGTGAAGAGTCAGGTCGATTGGATGACATGCTCAACAAGATAGCCGCTATTTATGAGTTCGAAGTGGATAATACCGTTGATAATCTGAGTAAGATTTTAGAACCATTGATCATCGTCTTTCTTGGCGTGGTGGTTGGTGGTCTAGTCACAGCAATGTACTTACCAATCTTTAATTTGATGAGCGTATTAGGATAGAATGATCCTTTAGCAAATTAATACCATCAAAACAGCATCTTGCTTATTTGATTCATCGCTCAAGAGACAGATATGGAAGTATTCCAGTACTACCCATGGCTATTCGTTGTGTTTGCCACAATTTTCGGTTTGATTGTGGGTAGTTTCCTCAACGTGGTTATTTACCGTTTACCCAAGATCATGGAACTAGAATGGCGACGTGAGTGCGCTGAATCCTTCCCTGAATATAAGATTGAACCACCCAAAGAGACGCTGACGTTAAGCGTACCGCGCTCATCTTGTCAGCAATGCGGAACTCCCATTCGCATCCGAGACAACATTCCGGTGATTAGCTGGCTATTACTGAAAGGCAAGTGCCACAACTGCCACTCGTCCATCAGCGCTCGCTACCCTCTTATTGAACTGCTTACTGCGTTTTGTTCGGGTTTTATCGCTTTTCATTTCGGTTTTAGCTACTTCACTGTAGCGCTGGTTTTCTTTACCTTTGTATTGATTGCTGCCACGTTTATCGATCTCGATACCATGTTGTTGCCAGACCAACTGACTCTACCATTGATGTGGACAGGTATCGCACTTGCTCTTGCTGGTATCAGTCCTGTCAGCCTACAAGATTCTATCATTGGTGCAATGGCAGGCTATCTATGTCTTTGGAGTGTTTACTGGCTGTTTAAACTTCTAACAGGCAAAGAAGGCATGGGCTATGGTGACTTTAAACTCCTTGCGGCATTGGGCGCTTGGCTGGGTTGGCAATCTCTACCGATGATCATTTTGCTCTCTTCGGTGGTTGGCGTCATCTTTGGTCTTATCCAACTGCGCTTGCAAAAACAAGGTATCGAGAAAGCCTTTCCTTTCGGCCCTTACCTTGCGATTGCTGGTTGGGTGAGCCTAATTTGGGGCCATCAAATCCTCAACTGGTACTTTACGTCGATTCTAGGAGTGTAAATGGCTTTCGTTATTGGCCTTACTGGTGGTATTGCAAGTGGCAAAACTACGGTGGCAAACCTATTCAAACAGCAGTTCAAGATCGACATTGTCGATGCTGATATCGTGGCTCGCGAAGTCGTGGAGCCAGGAACTCCAGGGCTAAATGCCATCATTGAGCACTTTGGTGTCGATATCGTCCGCGATGATCAAATGCTGGATAGAGCCAAGCTAAGAGAGAGAATTTTCTCTAATCCAGAAGAAAAGACTTGGTTAAACGGCTTATTGCACCCAATGATTCGTGAAAAGATGATCGAAGACTTGGAGCAAGTCACATCGGACTACGCGCTTTTAGTTATACCTTTATTGATAGAGAATAAGCTTGATAGCTTATGTGATCGCGTTCTTGTCGTGGATGTTGACCCACAAACCCAGATCTCAAGAACCGTAAAACGCGACAACGTCAGCGAAGATCAAGCAAAAGCCATCTTGGCATCCCAAGCTTCTCGTGAGCAACGACTTGCTCTGGCCGATGATGTGGTGAAGAATAATCCAGATGACCCAGATCTTTTGCTTCAAATCACAGATTTACACGAAAAGTACCTAGCCATGTGTAAGAAAAATCTGCGAAAATAGGAATGAAACTCACCAAGGCTACTGTCGATGACCACGCACAAATTTGAACATCCGTTAAATGAAAAAACTCGCATCTACTTAAGAGTTGAGTCTTTGCTGCGTCAGGCTCACCTAGCCTCTGGTTTTGCTGATAACCACCAATATCAGCTTTTCTTCCGCGCGCTTTTCGATATGGTCGAAATCTTCGAGCAGATCCAGCTGAAAAGCGAATTGGCGAAAGATCTAGAGAAGCAGCGCTTAGCTTATCGCAATTGGCTAAATGTTGATGGTGTCGATCAACAGGCACTTGGCGAACTGCTTAATGAGATCGATGTCGTTCATAGCCAACTGATGACGGCTGAGCGTTTCGGTCAAGCGCTTAAGGAAGATCGTTTCTTAAGCTCAATCCGCCAGCGTTTTAACTTACCGGGTGGTTCATGTTGTTTCGACCTACCTGCTTTGCATTACTGGCTTCACTTACCGATTGAGCGTAAAAAGCACGATGCTGACCAGTGGCAAGCAAGCTTAAAGCCGCTCTCTGACGCCTTAGCTCTATGGCTGAAGCTGACTCGTGAAACGGGCCATTTTAAAGCCCAAATCGCTCGCGCAGGGTTCTTTCAAAGTGACGCGGATGAAGCCAATATCCTACGTTTACACATCCCAATGGAATACGGTGTTTACCCGATGATTTCGGGCCATAAGAACCGTTTTGCCATCAAATTCATGGCCTTTGAAAGTGGTCAAGCTTGCACGCAAGACGTCGAGTTTGAACTTGCGGTTTGTAGCTAAGCACAACACGCACTACTATTGCCTTAATACCTTTGAACACCGAATAAATAGGACGAATGACGATGTCTAAAATTACTGTCGTTCCATGCCCACAATGTGGCGCAGACGTTGAATGGGGCGAGCAAAGTCCTCACCGCCCTTTTTGTAGCAAGCAGTGCCAGATGATTGATTTTGGCGAATGGGCTGATGAAGAAAATACCATTGCTGGTGCTCCGGATATGTCGGACAGCGATGGTTGGTCTGAAGATCAGTACTAAAGAATTGAGAGGCTAGAGTCGAGATACGACAGCGCTACGCTTCGAGAATAAACAGAAGGGTTGATGTGAGAGCATCGGCCCTTTTTGTTTTTCGGGATTCGGGATTCGGGATTCGGGATTCGGGATTCGGGATTCGGGATTCGGG
>NZ_JAADJW010000031.1:0-63144 GCF_010092875.1 Vibrio sp. LB10LO1 | reverse complement strand
ACTGAGCCCGTAGAGGACTTTCACCTCCTAGATCAACGCCATGCTCGGCGCACCAATAAAAAAGCCACCGAATTCGGTGGCTTTCTCTTATCTAGATTGGCTTACTTGCCAAGTGCTTCTTTGTAGTGTTGACGACAAACCGATACGTAACGATCGTTACCACCGATTGCAACCTGATCACCTTCTTTGATTGCAACGCCATGCTCATCAGTACGAATAACCATGTTTGCTTTGCGACCGCAGTGACAAATCGTTTTTAGCTCAACCAGCTTGTCTGCCCAAGATAGCAGGTACTTGCTGCCTTCAAAAAGTTCGCCTTGAAAATCGGTGCGAAGGCCATAACAAAGAACCGGAATATGCAGCTTGTCCACCACCTCTGTGAGTTGGTAAACCTGCTCTTTAGATAGGAACTGACACTCATCAATCAGAATACAGTGACGTTTTTCAACCTCATGCAGTGCTGCAATCTCTTGATAAAGGTTGCTATCTGGACGGAACAATTGCGCGTCTGATTGCAAGCCAATACGAGAGCTCACTTTACCCACACCGTAACGATCATCTAACGCTGCTGTGAAAATCACAGGCGTCATGCCACGTTCTTGGTAGTTAAATGAAGATTGAAGAAGAGTTGTCGATTTACCCGCATTCATTGCTGAGTAATAGAAATACATCTGAGCCACAGAGCACTACCTTCGTTAAAGTTTAGAATTTATAAAAGCTTGTAAAGAAAAGGGCTGAATCATCAGCCCTTTTAAAAGATTCAATTACTTACGACGCCACGTTGTGCCTTCTGGACCATCTTCCAGAACAATGCCCATCTCCGTCAGCTTATCACGAGCCATATCTGCGTTAGCCCAGTCTTTCGCTGCACGAGAGTCGTTACGTAGCTTGATTAGTGCTTCGATTTCAGCCACTTCATCATCGTTACCAGCGTCACCTTTTAGGAACGCTTCTGGATCTTGGTGAAGAATACCGATCACGTCAGCCAGTTCACGCATTAGCGCACCTAGCTCGCTCGCTTTCTCTAGGTTTTCTGTCTTAAGACGGTTTACTTCACGCGCCATATCGAACAGTACTGAGTAAGCTTCTGGCGTGTTGAAGTCGTCGTTCATCGCTGCAGTATAGCGAGATACGTACTCTTCACCACCTGCTGGCGCTGCGTTTAGATCGAGACCACGTAGAGACGTGTATAGACGCTCAAGAGAGGCACGTGCTTGATTTAGGTTATCTTCGCTGTAGTTTAGCTGGCTACGGTAGTGACCTGACATTAGGAAGTAACGAACCGTCTCAGCATCGTAGTGGCCAAGAACATCACGGATAGTAAAGAAGTTACCCAGAGACTTAGACATCTTCTCACGGTCTACCATTACCATGCCGCTGTGCATCCATGTGTTCACGTATTGAGTGTCGTGTGCACAGCATGATTGCGCGATTTCGTTCTCGTGGTGTGGGAACTGCAGATCAGAGCCACCGCCGTGAATGTCGAAGTGGTTACCTAGGATTGAAGAGTTCATTGCAGAACATTCGATGTGCCAACCTGGACGACCTGGCCCCCATGGTGATTCCCATGTTGGTTCGCCTGGCTTAGACATCTTCCAAAGTACAAAGTCTAGTGGGCTGCGTTTTGCTGTTTCGATATCGACACGAGCACCAGCTTGAAGCTGTTCAAGGTCTTGCTTAGACAGCTTGCCGTATTCGTTGAACTTACCGACTTCAAACATTACGTCGCCGTTGTCTGCAACGTAAGCGAAACCGCGCTCGATTAGCTTTTCAACCAATTCGATGATTTCAGCGATGAACTGAGTTGCACGAGGCTCAACGTCAGGGCGCTTCATGTTCAGTGCATCGAAGTCAGCGTGCATTTCGCCAATCAGGCGCTCTGTCAATGAATCACAAGATTCACCGTTTTCTGCTGCACGTTTGATGATTTTGTCATCGATGTCAGTGATATTACGTACAAACGTTAGGTCATAACCAAGGTAACGCAAGTAACGAGAAACCACATCGAAAGAAACGAAAGTACGACCGTGACCGATATGACAGAGATCGTAGATGGTAACTCCACAGACATACATGCCAACTTTGCCGGCTGTAATTGGTTTGAATTCCTCTTTCTGTCTTGTGAGTGTGTTATATATCTTTAACATGATCTCTATCTATGATTGTGAATGGATAACAAGAAGGCCGAGTATAACAACTCAGACCTTATTAGGTAATAGCAATTCACGGATAAAACGATAATCGGCTAAACTTCAAGCACAAAACTATTAATTTGTTCTTCCTGAGTTTTTAAAGCGTAATAACTTAGGCTAGAATCGCAGTTTCAATACAACACAGTAAAGGAAAGTAGCATGATCACCCTTCACACTAATTTTGGTGACATCAAGATTCAACTAAACGAAGAGAAAGCGCCAGAGACTAGCGCAAACTTCCTTCAGTACTGCCGCGACGGTTTCTACGACAACACTCTTTTCCACCGTGTTATTGACGGCTTCATGATCCAAGGTGGTGGTATGGAGTCTGGTCTACGTGAAAAAGCATCACGTGCACCAATCAAGAACGAAGCAAACAACGGTCTTAGCAACAAAGTGGGTACACTTGCTATGGCTCGTACTATGGAGCCGCATTCAGCAAGCTCTCAGTTCTTCATCAACGTAAACAACAACACGTTCCTAGACTTCCGTAGCGAAAGCCTAGACGGTTGGGGTTACTGTGTATTCGGTGAAGTAATCGAAGGCATGGACATCGTAAACAAGATCAAAGGTGTGAGCACTGGTTCTTACGGCATGCACCAAGACGTACCTCTAGAAGACGTAGTGATCACTGGTACAACAATCGAAGAGTAATTCTTTAGAATTGCTGCCAAGAGATAAGTTTGTGGGGAGGCGTCGCTTCCCCTTATTTCTATGACGACATTATTTATATCTGATCTTCATCTTACCCCATCACGTCCTGATATCACGGAGTGCTTTGTTACGTTCATGCGTTCAGAAGCAATCCATGCCGACGCACTGTACGTGCTTGGTGATTTGTTCGAATTCTGGATTGGTGACGATGACAACACCCCTTTTGCAAGTCAAATCCGTAGCGAATTTAAAGCACTGACGGATTCTGGTGTGCCAACCTTCTTCATCCAAGGCAATCGAGATTTCTTACTGGGTAAACGCTTTTGCAAAGAAACCGGTATGACATTGCTTGATGATGTCTGCACAATTGATCTTTATGGTCAAAAAGCCGTGATCCTGCATGGCGATACACTTTGCATTGATGATGTGAAATACCAAGAGTTTCGAAAAACCGTTCATAAGCCATGGCTTCAATGGTTGTTTAATCGTATTCCCTGGTTCGTTAAGAAAAGAATTGTCGCTAAAGTTCAGTCAGACATTCGAGACGACAAACAAACCAAGCCTCTCGACATCATGGACGTTAACCAAGGCGAAGTAGAGCGCGTTATGTCTCAAAACTGCGTCAACCTGATGATTCACGGTCACACGCACCGCCCAAATACACATATTTTTGAATTAAATGGTGTTAAAACAACACGTATTGTCTTAGGTGATTGGTATAGCCAAGGCTCGGTTTTAAAAGTAGATTCTGACAATTTTGACTTGCAAACACGACCGTTTGACACAGAATTGAAGTAAAGCATGTCGAGCGTGTAGAAGATTGACGCGCAAAGCATAGAAATTTTACAGAAAATCGCTATCATCGTATTACTCAGTTAAACAGAACAAAGTACCGCATTGAAGTATTCATACGTAGCTCGCCAACCGATACTGGATAGAGAAAAGCGTACCATCGGGTATGAGCTTCTCTTCCGTGACGGTCCGAAAAATACCTTTCCAGAAGTAGAACCTGAGCTGGCTACTAGTCGACTTCTATCTGACCATTTCCTTACCACGCACTACAGTACTCTGGGTGATAAGCTCGGCTTTGTTAATTTTCCATACCAAAGCTTGGTCAATCTCGTCCCTACTCTGTTTCCCAATGAATCACTCGTGGTTGAAGTATTGGAAGATTGTGAGCCAACAGACGAGTTACTTCATGCAATCAAACATCTACATGCATCTGGCTATCGCGTTGCGTTAGATGACTTTGTTCCGACTAAAGCTTGGAAGCGTTTTTTACCTTATGTTGCGATCATCAAGTTCGACATTCGCTTAGTCCCTATCGAAAAGGCCGCGATTTACATTCAATCACTTGGCCACTTTGGTATCGACTTTTTAGCCGAGAAAGTCGAAACCTATGAAGAGTTTGAACAGGCAATGGATGCTGGTTTTAACTACTTCCAAGGCTACTTCTTCAGTAAACCTGAGATGATTCAGAAAAAACGCCTTAACCCGGCGTTTTTGACGGTGATTCAACTGTGTAAAGAGATCGCAGACAAACCCATCAATTTCAATGAAGTCGAACGCCTGTTTTCAATCGATGTGACCCTGTCTTATAAGCTAATGACTTATGTAAACTCGGGTTACACGCTCACCACTAAGATTAAGTCTTTCCGACAGGCGCTGGTTTATCTTGGTGAAGAACGCTTAAGACGCTTTATTTCTCTTGTTGCCATTGCTTCAGTGCACGAAGACAAACCTGACTCTTTGTACTCTTTAGCGATTCAGCGTGCACGTATGTGTGAAATTTTGCTCAGCCAGATGAACACTAAATACGACCCGGGCCAAGCGTTTTTAACAGGAATGTTCTCACTATTAGATTCACTATTAGACCAACCGCTTTGCGACGTGATCAGTGACATTCCAGTTGATGAGGAAATCAAGCAAGCGCTCACAAGTCGCAAAGGCGTATTAGGCTATCTTCTTTCGATGATCATCGCTTACGAAAAAGCCGATTGGGAAACGACGGAAAAGTACGGTAGCGCACTCAAACTGACTGAACCACAGTTAGCCAAAGCATTCAGCCAATCCACTGCGTGGGCTCAAGAACTGCTGTCTCAAACGCCCTAAATCGCTATAATGCCCCAAAGAATACCTCCAGCCTCACTTATGTGAGGTTGTTTGTTTTTACCGCTTAATTAATCGAGATTTCATTTTATGGCTTCTTCTTGTCCTTGCGGCTCTAACCGCACCTACCAACAGTGTTGTGAAATTGCCCACAATAACCATGCTGACGTCACCACTCCGGAGCAGCTAATGCGCTCTCGTTACAGTGCGCATGTGTTAGGTCTAGTGGATTACGTGGTGAACACATACCACCCAAGCTGTAATGCAGAAGAGCAACGTGAAGGCATTGCCCAATCCATCGACAGCGATTGGTGCAAGCTTGAGGTAGTAAAAGCCGAAGCGAGTAGCAACGAGAATGAAGGTTTTGTTGAATTCAACGCTTACTTTGATGAGGACGGCAAACGCTACTGTATGACAGAACGTTCTCGTTTCGTGAAAGAAGATGGGCTTTGGTACTACATTGATGGCATGTTCCCAGAAGATGAGCCGGAACAAGATCCTCGCTTAAGCCAACCAGTAAGCAGTCTAAAGGTCGGTCGTAACGATCCGTGTATCTGTGGAAGCGGTAAGAAATTTAAGAAGTGTTGTGGGTAATAGAAAGGCTCTAGGTAAACAAAGGTTCTAGGTAGATAAAGGTTCTAGGGGCTTAGAGCCTAAAGTCTCGAATTACGGATTTTCGACCGCTTGCCCAGCCTATCATCAAGCACTTCCCTTTTCCGTAAGCGAAGCGTTCTAAATTCCATCGTTTTTTCTAAGCCAATGAAGTGCGCGAGAGATCCCGCGCACTCTGTTTTAGGTTCAGAGTTTGGGGCTCTTCTTTATTTATGACGCTCTTTCAGTTTGTTCACTACGTCATTCATCGATAAGCCTTGGTCTTGAAGCAATACCATTAAGTGGTAAATCAAATCTGCTGATTCACACACTAACTCCGCCTTATCGCCCGACGTCGCCGCAAGCGCGACTTCAACGCCTTCTTCGCCCACTTTTTGCGAAATACGCTTGGTGCCACGGGCATAAAGACTGGCAGTATAAGAGGAATCTGGGTCGGCACTCTTGCGGGCAGCCAATAGCTGCTCAAGTTGATGAAGCCACACCATTTGTGACTCCTCTTGAGGGTCCACATCCCAGCAAGTTGTATTACCCAAGTGGCACGTAGGACCAATGGGATTCACCTTAACCAGTAGCGTATCGTTGTCGCAATCTAGCTGCATGTTCACTAGTTGCAATACGTTGCCAGAGGTTTCACCTTTCGTCCAAAGACGCTGCTTGGTACGAGAGAAAAACGTCACTTGACCCGTTTCGCCCGTTTTTGCCAACGCATCTTGGTTCATGTAACCCATCATCAGCACTTGGCTTGATTGGAAATCTTGTACGATGGCAGGTACCAGACCATCCACCTTTTCCCAGTTGATTCGCTCAGCTAGCGAACTTACTTCGGCGGCTTTTACACTCATAGTCGTACCTCAATGCCTTGTTGTTTCAAATACTGCTTTAGTTCACCAATATTGATGACTTGTTTGTGGAATACCGATGCAGCAAGCGCTCCATCCACATTGGCTTTTTGGTAGGCTTCTGCGAAGTGCTCCATGGCACCAGCACCACCCGATGCAATCAATGGTACGTTACATACTTCACGCACCATATTCAGTTGTTCGATGTCGTAGCCGTTACGCACACCGTCTTGGTTCATCATGTTCAGTACGATTTCACCAGCGCCGCGTTTTTGTACTTCTTGCACCCAATCACGCGTTTCCCATTGAGTTGCTTTGGTGCGTTCTTCATCACCGGTAAACTGGTAAACCTGATACTTACCTGTCTCTTTGTCGTAGTATGAATCGATACCAACGACGATACATTGCACACCAAATTTATCAGCAAGGTCAGTAATCAACTGAGGGTTCGCCAGTGCAGGTGAGTTGATAGACACCTTGTCTGCACCAAACTCAAGAATGCGTGCTGCGTCTTCTGCTGACTTAATGCCACCAGCCACACAAAACGGAATATCAATCACTTCTGCAACGCGAGCGACCCAACTTTTATCGACGACACGACCATCACTTGAAGCGGTAATATCGTAGAACACAAGCTCGTCAGCGCCTTCTTCAGCATAACGCTGCGCCAGAGGAACGATGTCGCCAATGATTTCGTGGTTGCGGAACTGGACGCCCTTCACCACTTGTCCGTCACGAACATCAAGACATGGAATTATTCGCTTTGCCAGCATGCAAATGCCTCCTCTGCTGTGAACTTACCATCTAATAGTGCACGACCAACAATTACACCAGCCACACCGCTGCCTTTTAGCGCTTCGATATCTGCTAATGAGCCAATGCCACCTGAAGATTGAAACTGCACTTGTGGATACTGTTTGCATAGGTCAACGTAAAGCTCAACGTTTGAGCCCTCTAGCGTACCGTCACGAGAAATGTCCGTACAAAGCACGTGCTGTAGACCGACCGTTAGGTAATCGTTGATTAGAGCTTCGATGGTCACGCCTGAATCTTCTTGCCAACCAGAAATCGCTACTTTACGTGTGCCGTCTTGGTCGATGTTGATGTCTAACGCGAGAACGATTTTCTCTGCGCCGTATTTTTCCATCCAACCTTTCACAAGCTCTGGCTGTTTTACTGCTGTTGAGCCAACGACAACACGCTGAGCACCCGCTTCTAGCAGATCAATCACGTCTTGCTCTGTACGCACACCGCCACCGATTTGGATGTTCGCTGGTGTGCTTGCTAGTAGCTTTGCAATCAAATCAAGCTGACGTGCTGTCGTGTCTTTCGCGCCAGTTAAATCCACCAAGTGCAGCCAGTTGGCACCTGCTTGATGGTACAAGTTGAACTGCTCTGCTGGGTCGACTTTATACTCGGTTACTTGGCCGTAATCACCTTGATAAAGGCGAACCACCTGTCCTTCAATTAAATCAAGAGCTGGAATAATCACACTAAATCCCTTTTATAATTCTAAGAAGTTTTGAATAAGCTTCGCGCCCGCTTTTGAAGAACGCTCAGGGTGGAACTGCACACCGTAGTAGTTGCCGCTTTGTACTGCTGCTGTGAACGGGTTGCCGTATTCACACTCGGCAATCGTGTAATCTCCAACCGGCATTGCAAAGCTGTGTACAAAGTAGAAGTACTCACCTTCTTCAATACCTTTGAACAGTGGGTTACCTGCTTTTGCAGACACCGTGTTCCAGCCCATATGCGGCAGCGGTAAGTCACCAGTTTGTAATAGCTTAACTTCACCATCACAAAGTCCAAGACACTCAACTAACTCGTCGGCTTTCTGCCCTTTTTCTTGAGACACTTTGCCCAACAGTTGCATGCCTAAACAGATACCTAGCAATGGCTTTTCTACCTGTTTTACCAAGCTGATAAGATCGCGTTCTTCTAGGTTCTTCATCGCTTCACTGGCGGTTCCCACGCCCGGTAGAAATAGCTTGTCAGCTGCCAATACAACTTGTGGATCTTTTGAAATCGTTACGTCATAGCCTAGGCGTTCAATGGCAAACTTCACCGAAGAGACGTTGGCACAGCCAGTATCGATAATGACAACTTTCTGTTCTGTCACTGTTTTTCTCCTTGCTAACGTGAGCCTTAAAGCACGCCTTTACTACTTGGTAGCTCAGTGCCTTCTACTTTGATTGCTTGGCGTAAAGTACGACCAAACGCTTTAAATAGGCTCTCAATGATGTGGTGATCATTGTTGCCCGCAGAAGAAAGGTGCAGCGTACACGCTAGGGTGTCAGTCAGAGAGCGGAAGAAGTGAACCACCATCTCTGTTGAAAGGTCACCCACTTGCTCACGGCTGAATTGCGCGTCGAACTTAAGGTAAGGACGACCAGATAGGTCCAGTGCACATTGTGCCAAGCACTCATCCATTGGCAGGCTGAAGCCAAAGCGACCAATACCACGTTTGTCACCCAGTGCTTCTTTCAACGCCTGACCCAAAGCAAGAGCGGTATCTTCTACCGTGTGGTGATCATCAATGTGCAGGTCACCTTCTACTTTGCACACCATCTGGAATCCACCGTGCGTCGCGATTTGATCCAACATGTGGTCGAAGAAACCAAGACCTGTAGAGATGTCATTGCCGCCTTGTTCATCAAGGTTAACTGCAACTTTGATGTCTGTTTCTTTCGTAGTACGAATGACTTCAGCAACGCGTGCCTTCACCGTTAGATCTTTCAAGATCTGCTTCCAACCCATGGTTTCTGGGTTGTATTGAATGCCACGAATTGCCATGTTTTCTGCAAGTTGAAGATCGGTTTGACGATCGCCAATCACAACAGAGTTTTGGAAATCAACTTTGCCACCTTGAAGGTACTCTTTTACCAAGCCCAATTTAGGCTTACGGCAAGAACAGTTATCTTCATCGAAGTGAGGACAAATCAGCACGTCATCGAACTTCACACCCTGAGATTCAAAGATCTCCATCATCATGTTGTGTGGAGCATCAAAGTCTGCTTGTGGATAGCTGTCGGTACCCAAACCATCTTGGTTAGTGACCATCACTAGGCGGTATCCTGCATCCTGCAACGACAACAGGCTTGGGATAACAAATGGCTCTAGTTTTAGCTTATCTAAACGGTCTACTTGAAAATCAACTGGCGGCTCAACAATTAAGGTGCCATCACGGTCGATAAAAAGGATTTTTTGTTGTTTGCTCACTCGAACTTCCTTATTGCTATTCTTTTGGCGCTCCCGCTATTGAGCGAGAGCGATTAATTTTGTCTCTACTTATGCGTAGTAGTTTCTAATAAATCCAAGCGTTTTTTCACACTCGTCGCGGTTACCAACACTGATACGTACGCAGTTCTCAATCGGCGAGTTACGCAAAATAATGCCTGTATCCCAAGCAGCTTTGAAAAGATCATCGCCATCTGGGAATTTTACCAATAGGTAGTTCCCCCACCCTTCAAACACTTCCAAACCCGGAATCATTGAAAGACCAACTTGTAAGTAAGCACGGTTTGCATTCAGATCAAGAACTTGGAACTTCGCTCGTGCTAAGCCAGCTTCCGAAAGCGCCTGAGTCGCAATTTCTGCCACTGGAACCGGTACTGGATATGGTGCGATAACTTTAAGAAGTACATTAATCAGCTCTTCGTTCGCAAGCGTAAATCCACAACGCAGACCAGCAAGCGCAAAAGCTTTCGACAGAGTACGCAAAATCGCAAGATTCGGGTATTGCGCCAGTAAATCTACCGTTGATGCTTCAGGGCAAAAATCAATGTACGCCTCATCCATTACCACGATTGCACGGTCTTTTGTCATCTCAAGCAGAGACACAATGTCTTCACGCTTAACCAAGTTACCTGTTGGGTTGTTTGGCGAACATACAAAAACCAGTTTCACGTTATCCAGATTAGCTTCGATACCTGCAAGGTCTAGTTGCCAATCTGACGTTAGCGGCACGGTTTTACGCTCTACACCTATAGTTTCTGCACTGATGGCGTACATACCGTAAGTCGGTGGACAATAAAGAATCGCATCTTCACCCGGCTCACAAAAAGCGCGAATCAGTAGTTCAATACCTTCATCTGCTCCGCGAGATGTTAGTGTTTGCTCTGGTTTCACACCCGCATAGGCTGCGTAAGCAGAAATTAGTTCTTTCGGCTGACATTCGCTGTAACGATTGAGACGAGCAAAGTCTGTTTTGTATTCATTGTTGAATGGCGATTCGTTAGCATTTAGCCATACGTCACCGGTACCACCAATTCGGCGAGCCGATAAATAAGGGGTAAGTTTTTGGACTTGTTTACGCGCTAGCTTTTCCATTTCATTGTCCTCTTACTTAGCTGCCAGTTTTTCTACACGGGTTAATTTTTCAGTACGAATTGTCACTGCACGTTTGTGTGCATCCAAGCCTTCCGCTTCAGCCATAGTGACCACAGTTGGCGCAAGATTCTTTAGACCATCAGCAGACAGTTCTTGAACCGTCATACGCTTAGAGAAATCCGCCAAACCTAAGCTTGAATACGTGCGTGTGTAACCGTAAGTAGGAAGAACGTGGTTGGTGCCCGATGCGTAATCACCTGCTGATTCAGGCGACCAATCACCAAGGAAAATAGAACCTGCGTTATCTAATAGAGGCAGAAGCTCGCGTGGGTTCTTAGTCTGAACAATTAAGTGCTCAGGACCGTAGTAATTTGAGATTGAAACCGATTGAGTCAGAGACTCAGCAATAATAATCAAACTTGAAGCCAATGCTTTCTCGGCGATGTCCGCACGAGATAGCTCCTTAAGCTGACGTTGAACCGCATCCGTCACTTGATCAGCAATAACAGGAGAAGGAGTCACAAGTACTACTTGAGAATCAGGACCGTGCTCCGCTTGGCTTAGAAGATCTGCAGCAATGAAGTCTGGGTCTGCGGTTTCATCGGCAATCACTAACACTTCTGATGGGCCTGCTGGCATATCAATCGCAGCGCCACGGAAATCATTACTTACCTGACGTTTTGCTTCTGTCACATAGGCGTTGCCCGGGCCAAAGATCTTATCGACTTTGGATACTGTCTCTGTACCGTAAGCCATTGCAGCGACGGCTTGACCACCGCCAACGTTGTACACTTCATCAATGCCACACAGTTTTGCTACGTACAGAATCTCGTCAGCAATTGGCGGTGGAGAACAAAGCACCACTTTACGACAGCCTGCAATTTTTGCAGGAACCCCAAGCATCAAAACAGTCGATGGCAATGGCGCACTGCCACCGGGAATGTACAAACCCACTTTTTGAATTGGGCGCGTTACTTGCTCGCAAAGTACACCCGGTTGAGTTTCTACTTTGATTGGCTGTGGCTTTTGTGCTTTGTGAAACTTAGTGATGTTTTCATACGCTTGCTCTAATGCGCTTTTCATCTTTTCAGAAAGACGCGCTGATGCCTCATCGATTTCTTGTGCTGATACACGAATGGATTCTGGCTTCACACGGTCAAATTTCTCCGTCAGCTCCAATAATGCAGCATCACCTTCTTTGCGAACTTTTGCGATTACTTCTGAAACCGCGGCAGTGATATTCGCACCTTCTGTAATTGCAGGACGTTCTAGGATTGAGTCTTGCTGCGTTTCACTTAGCGATTGCCATACGACTGTTCTCATTGCGATTACTCCATCATTTTCTCAATTGGTAGTACTAGAATTGAGCTCGCACCCAGTTCTTTTAGTTGTTCCATGGTTTCCCAGAACAGGTTTTCAGTACTTACCAAATGAACCGCAACTTTTTGCTTGTCGGCAGACAGAGGTAACACAGTCGGATCTTCCGCACCTGGCAGTAGTGCTTTGATTTGGTCTAGCTTCTCAGCTGGCGCATGTAGCATGATGTACTTAGACTCTTTCGCTTGCTGTACGCCTTGCATACGAGTTAACAGCTTTTCGATTAGCGCCACTTTGTCTGCGTCGAACTCACCAGTGCGTTGAATCAGTGTCGCTTTTGATTTGAAGATAATTTCAGCTTCTTTAAGACCATTCGCCTCTAGCGTTGCACCTGTAGAAACCAAGTCAGCGATTGCATCAGCAAGGCCCGCACGAGGGGCAACTTCTACAGAGCCTGTCAGCATACATGTTGAGAATGGAACGCCCGCTTCATCCATGTAAGCTTTTAGCAGTTGTGGGTATGTCGTAGCGATACGTTTGCCAGCGAGGTCTTGAGGGCCGTTGTACTCTTCGTCTTTGTCGATTGCGATAGATAAACGGCAGCCACCGAAATCAAGACGACGCAGTTGAACAAATTCATACGGTTCACCCAACGCTTTACGATCTAGACGAACTTCTTCCAGTTCATTTTCACCGATAAAGCCAAGGTCTACTACGCCATCCATAATCAAACCAGGGATGTCGTCATCACGAACCAAAAGCAAATCAATTGGCATGTTCTCTGAGTGAACCACTAGACGCTCACCCATTACGTTGAATTTCACGCCACACTTTTTCAGTAGAGCTTGGCTCTCTTTGCTTAGGCGGCCTTTTTTCTGAATTGCGATTCTTAAGCGTTGTGTTTGCATTACATTATCCCTGTGCAAATTCGGTAATTTGAATATTTTTATAAACCAGTAAAACTAAAAAACCCTCGAGAGATGTAGGTCTCCCGAGGGTTTAAAATCTGTTTTCACTTTGATTTTCACCTCCGGGAGTTTCCTATCTCCCGGGTATGCGTACATCTCCCGAAAGACTAGGCTGGGTGATGATGGTGATGAATGTTCATTACAAAATTACGCATACTTATTTAAGGCTCGATTGTGTTGCTTCGTTTAAGACCACACTAACCAAGGATTAATTTTTTTTCAACAACGAATTTCCACTTTTCCTAATATTTTTATTACCCAATTGATTTTGTTAACTTTAATTTTCATTTCAATCATCAAAAATGCATCACGCAAACTCATTTATGCCATCAATTTGTTATAAAAAAACGGCGTAGTACTAAATCTTCTAAAAACAACCGTTTAAAATCCTTCAAATTCCATTACTGAGATCTTTCTCAATAGTGGTACATATTGCTCATTTTTGAGACTACGTTCGTTACTAAACTTTGTGTGGGGCATAAAAGAGAAGAAAAATGAAAGTGCAAAAATGCAAAGCTACGTTACACAGACGTTCTTTGGATGCAGACCCATTACTTCCTCTTATTGGTAATAGCACTTGCATCAGTGAACTACGTAACAAACTCAAAAAATACGCGCAATGTGATGCGGAAGTACTCATCCAAGGCGAAACCGGGGTGGGCAAAGGTATGTGTGCTCGAATCATTCACGAACTTTCAAGTAGACACATATACCCATTTGTTGAAGTTAACTGCGGAGCGATTCCAAGTGGACTCATCGCATCAGAGCTCTTCGGTCATGAGAAAGGAGCATTTACGGGTGCTATTTCGGATCGAATCGGCTTCATTCAAAAAGCGAACAAAGGGACGCTATTTCTCGATGAAATCGGCGACATGCCGCCTGATCTACAAATTCATTTGCTGCATTTTTTGGAGAGTAAGCAAATCCATAAAGTTGGTGCAGACAAAATCATTGATGTGGATTGCCGCGTCATCGCAGCCAGCCATGTAGATTTAAAAAGTGAAGTAATACAAGGAGGATTCCGAGAGGATTTATTTTACCGACTGAACATACTACCACTCACTATCCCCCCACTTCGGAAGCGTGGTGAGGATACGGTCATGTTGTCAGAGCGTTTTTTAGAAGAATTATCCAACGGAAAAGTTCAGAGTATGTCTCCGGAAGTGAAGAAAAAGCTACTGAAACATAAATGGCCCGGCAACGTGAGAGAGCTGCGCAATGTCATTCAAAGGGCGATTGTAATGTGTGAGGATAACACTCTTCACATCGCCGACCTCGGCTTGGACAATAACGAAAGACAGCTCCTTCCTTCTGTCGAACAAATTGACTTAGATTATTTGTTAAAAGCAATCGAAGACAACAAACACAACATGAGTGCGGCTGCGAGGAATTTAGGTATTTCTAGAACCACACTCTACCGTCTAATCAAGAAATATAACCTGCCCATCTAACAAGCCTACATGGCGTTAAATTTCGCTAGAACTGTAACGTAACACTGTGTAACAGGTGAACTGTTAATTATCATAGAGTTAGCCCATCGCGTTAAAACCTGCAATTAAAGTTCCTTATAATTCATAAAGTTAAAATAGGCACACCCTTTGCTTATATTCCTTTGCTTACATTGATGTGGACTTAATAGGTTATCCCCAAAACGCGATTTGCCCCCCTCACCATAAATCGCGTATAAAAAAGCTCCGCTAGCAATAGCGGAGCTTCCTCTTTTATACGCTTAATAAAGCTAACTACGCGTTCTGGCAGGATGCCATTTTAGACTTCGACAGCCACGACAGAATCGCACAAACGATAACGAAAGTGATCGATGCAGCGATGAAAGAGAACGCGATCGATGCAGTCATACCCAGCGTGATAAAGCCAATACATGACACAAACGCCACTGATAATGCATAAGGTAGCTGCGTCGATACGTGATCGATGTGGTTACAGCGTGCACCTGTTGACGACAGAATCGTTGTATCTGAAATTGGTGAACAGTGGTCACCAAATACTGCACCAGCTAGAACCGCACTTAGCATTGGTAGCATAAGTGCCACGTCTGTTGCGCCAGCCATGTCACCCGCGATTGGAAGCATGATACCGAACGTACCCCATGACGTACCTGTAGAGAACGCCATTAGGCCAGACAGCAAGAACAGGATAACTGGTAGCCAATGTGGGTTGATGTTGCCTTGCGCCATTGTAGATAGGTAAGAACCCGTCTTCATGTCACCGATAACTGAACCAATAGTCCAAGCGAAAACAAGGATAAGGATTGCACCAAACATTGACTTAGCACCAATCCAAAGCGTGCGTGCAATCTCAACCATTGGTAGGCCTTGCTTAATAACAGTGAACAACGCAACTGCTAGACCAAGTAAACTACCGTAGATTAGAGAAGTACCAACATCCGTGTTTTCAAACGCACCCAGCAGCGCAAATTCTTTACCATCTGCTGCTAGCGCTTGACCACCGGTGTAAAGCATTGAAGCAATAGTCGCCACAATAAGCGTTACGATAGGAAGAATTAGGTCAGAAACCTTACCCTTCTCGCTTTCACGAATATCTAGCTCTTCGTTTAGGTCGTGTGCTTCTTGTGAGTCGTTCTCTTTATCTTTATCAAAACCACGGCCTTGAGACGCTGCGATTTCATGTTCACGCATCTTACCGATATCTAGACCAAACCACGCGACTGCAAATACCATTAGTAGAGCAAATACTGCGTAGAAGTTCATAGGAATAAGACGAACGTAAGCACCAAGCGCCGAGTATTCAGTGATGCCGTGTGACACCAAGATACCACCGATGATGGTAATGATGTACGCACCCCAACTAGAAGCTGGCATGATCACACACATTGGTGCAGCGGTTGAGTCAAGGATGTACGCAAGCTTAGCGCGAGAGACGTAGAAACGGTCAGTCACTGGGCGAGAGATCGCACCAACAGCAAGACTATTAAAGTAATCGTCGACAAAAATGAATACGCCAAGGAAGGCTGCAAGAAGTTTAGAGCCGCGTTTACTTTTTACTCGTGTTTGCGCCCATTCAGCGAAAGCGCGAGTACCACCAGAAAGAGTTAACAGTGCTGTTGTCATACCTAAAAGGATTAGGAAGCCAACAATGCTCATGTTCCAAGTATTAATACCACCGTCTTCAATAAAGACAGAAGAAACTTGAGAGCTAACATAACCTACCGTGTTACCGATAGACCAATCGTTAAGTAGCACCGCACCCAGTACGATACCAACACCAAGAGAAACTAAAACACGTCGAGTTAGAATCGCCAGCGTCAGTGCGACAATAGGCGGTAATAACGAAACAGGAGAATGTGCAAAATCTATTAAATTCATGATCTTCAAAAACCAAAGTTTGGCTAGAGATCTACTGCAGACAAGTCACGTAGCATACGGTACGTGCTCATGTTGAACTTAGCGACAGGGAAGCGAACACTCCACCCAACCCTACAGTAGCGCTCCATAGTTTAATGTAAATATACTATGGCAGTGTTGTTCCTTTCAGAGACAACCCCAGCAAGTGGCTTCGATAGGCCACCTACTTCGGCAATCCTCGCCTTCCACTATTATTCATTGGCATCACCCCAATAATAGCTACTCTTCGAGACTGCACCTCTACGGCAATAACAAACATTTAACTGTCAATCGTACAAATTAACAACAATTTGTCTGCAATATTGCATCAGGTGACAGCCATTGTACTCATGAGGCCTACCAATGCAACACATCAAACTAAATTAAATGAATAAATAATCGCACTTTCGATTTATAAATGGAATGTGATCAAATCATACATTACGCAACTGCAATCACTTCGATGTTGTCGTTTATGAAACTTTATTACTACTATTAAATTCGTCATAGTTTTACGTGTAACAATAAATGAAAGAAATATGAAGACAACAACATTCACAATCTCCCCCTTCTCTGTCAGAAAAAGAGAAATTAAATTCAAGCGATAAATAAACATGAAGGTGATCGAGAAAAAGATGGTATCTATAAAGAGAAAAGTGTTGGAAATGACTAATTAGATTTCAAATTGATTAATTAATATTGTTTCGCCCCCAAAAAACTAAAGAAATTTAATCTAAATCATGAATTAGCATTTGCACATATGAGAAAGATAAAGTTAAATATAAGGACACTAATTTTTAAATCTAGATTCGCATTTTATTTATCGTCTCGATAAGCAATGTAGAAACTTTTAACCTATTAATAGGAATCGTTATGTCTGAGCTGACTAAAACACTTCTAAATATCCGTAGCCTCCGTGCATTTTCTCGTGAGCTAACTCTAGAGCAATTGGAAGAAGCTCTAGATAAACTAACTATCGTTGTTGAAGAGCGTAAAGAAGCAGAAGAAGCAGACCGCGCAGCACAAGCTGAGCAAGAAGCGAAACTAGCAGCTATCGCAGAAAAAATCGCTCAAGACGGTATCGACGTTGAAGCGCTAATTAGTGCACTTGCTGGTGAAACAAAAACTAAAGCAAAATCTAAGCGTGCTCCTCGCCCTGCTAAGTACAAATATACTGATACTAACGGCGAAGAAAAAACTTGGACTGGCCAAGGTCGTACACCTTCTGCAATCCAAGAGCAACTTGATGCAGGTAAATCTCTAGACGATTTCCTAATCTAATAATAGATTTATGAAATTTAAAAAGGTTCCCTAGTGGAACCTTTTTATTTATAAATAGATACAAAAATGGCGCATTCAAAATGCGCCATTTTTCGTATGTGATAGGTTGGCTAATTCAACATAATAAATTAACGTTCCCAGTATGCTTCTTCCAAGCTATCTTCACGCTCAGGAAGGCCACGAGATAAACGTGGAGAATGCTGTACTAGCACCTCATAACTCGCACGGTTTGCATATTTACAAACTTGAGAGAATGAAGAGTAAGTTAAATACTCATTATTGTGCTTGCTTGAGTTAGGCACATTTTCTTTGTGGTATTTATTTGCAGCCATATCGTGCAGAACCGCAGACAATGCTGCATCACCTGCACCATTGGTGTTCTTAATCTTTTCAGGACCACCCATGTAAGGCGAGATGTGCGAATATATTTTAATTGCGTTTTCGCATGAGTCTTTCTTCGCTGGTCGGCTAAATTCGTAACGGTTGAATTCCGCAATAGAGCCAGGAAGCAAAGGTAATGACGTTTCACGCTTAGCGCTGTCTTCAGTGTAACCTGCCATAAATAGGCCAACAGGGCCTGCTGTACAAAGTACTAGGTCAGCCCATTCAAGCGTTTTATCTGAAGCAGCTAATGGGTCAGATTCACCCGTTAACGCTTCTGCTTCATCTTCATTCATTGCTACAACAGATACGTTGTCGCGAATAAACTCTTGCCAGAATGTTGGATCGTCTTGAATAACGAATTTAGTACCTAGTGTTAATACCACTGGAACATCGTGTTTCTTCGCGTATTCAATCGCGCGCATCGTTGCTTCAGGCATTGGATCGCCTTCTTTACAACGAACTAGGTACGCAGTAAGAACCAGAGCAGATGCACTCTTGAAGATTTTCTCAGGGATATTGTCTGGGTGAAGTTGGTTCATTTGGCCTTCGCTGATTGCGAAAGTACGTTCACCATCTTCAGTAATAAGAGCGAAACAACGACCAATTGCACCATCAACGCCTTGTAGGTAGTTCAGGTCCATACGACTAGATGTGTTACATAGGTAACGGTAACCGTAGCTGCCGATTTTAATATCTTGGCTCATTACACCTAAAAGCGTCGAACGGTCATCTGCCAATACTGAGTAGTTATGTAGCGTGTTACCGATCGTACCGCCTGCATACTCGTTAGTAATTAGGCAATCTTCTTTTAATTGTTGGTAAAGTGCTTCAGCTGTCGCATCATCGATTACCAATGAGTGTCCTTTACTCAAACCGTACTTTTCAATCACTTCCGTTGTCACTTTCGCTTCAATATCAACCAGCGTTTGATCAATGCCGATGATATGAGTGCGCGTCATCTTCTTGCTTTCTTGTGCTTGGCTCACTAATGGGTCGCGAGCATGAACAGGAAAATAGTGCTTGGATTTGCGTTGTCCAGGAAATTTCATATTGTTAGTCTGAGTAAGGGATGAAAAGGAGAACGGATTCTATACCGCTGACAATAAAGCAGCAATAAAAGCGAGTATAGCAAACGTTTGCACCCTGCTTTTTATTTTCTAACGCTCTATTCGCCTTCCATGAAACCTAAATCTGGCAGCTGTTCGAGGTGTTCGGTATAGCGTTTTAGATTGAACTCACCACCATTTTTCATTACGTCAAAAATCTCAATCGACATTGCACAAGCCATCATTGCAACGGCATCTTCACGTGGCGTACCTGTCATCATTAGTCGCATTAGGGTTTCTTTTACTTTTATTGGGTTGCCATCTTCGAGCTGGTTTTCAACAATTTCAATCAACTCAGCTTCTTGCATAAATTGGTTTTCTTCGGTCATTTGATATTTCCTCTTGGATTTTTGCCAACTATGCCATATATAACCCTTCTATACTTATCGAATTCTCACACACGGTTTGTTTTCGGTGAAATTTACATCAAAATCGAAGTGTGATTTCGATCTCGGATCTGTCCCCGGTCAGTGGATTCTGGTAGAATCTGCGTCCCGTTAATTTTAGTGGTGTTTAGTAATGTCTGATAACAGCCAAAAGAAAGTCATCGTCGGTATGTCCGGCGGCGTTGATTCATCTGTTTCTGCGTATCTTCTAAAGCAACAAGGCTACCAAGTAGAAGGCCTGTTCATGAAGAACTGGGAAGAAGATGACAACGAAGAATATTGTACAGCAGCAGAAGATCTTGCTGATGCTCAGGCAGTATGTGACAAGCTAGGCATTCACCTACACACCATCAACTTTGCTGCTGAATACTGGGATAACGTATTTGAGTACTTCCTTGCTGAATACAAAGCAGGCCGTACACCAAACCCAGACATTCTTTGTAACAAAGAAATCAAGTTCAAAGCATTCCTAGAATTCGCTGATGAAGTGCTTGACGCTGATTACATTGCAATGGGTCACTATGTGCGTCGCTCTTTCCCTGAAAACGCTTTACCTGGTGAAGAACAGGAAAAACCACAAATGCTACGTGGTCTAGATGGCAACAAAGATCAAAGCTACTTCCTGTACACATTAAGCAACGAGCAAATTGCACGTAGCCTATTCCCTGTCGGTGATTTAGAGAAGCCAGAAGTACGCCGCATCGCAGAAGAGCAAGATCTGATCACGGCGAAGAAGAAAGACTCTACGGGTATTTGTTTCATCGGTGAGCGTAAGTTTACGGAATTCCTAGGTCGCTACCTTCCAGCTCAACCAGGCAACATCGAAACGCCTGAAGGCGAAGTGATTGGTCAACACCAAGGCTTGATGTACCACACATTAGGTCAGCGTAAAGGTCTGCACATCGGTGGCCGCAAAGGTGGCGGTGGTAACGAAGACCCATGGTTCGTTGGTGAGAAAGACCTAGAGCGTAACGTTTTGATTGCCGTTCAAGGTAAAGACCACCCAATGCTTAAATCAGAAGGTCTACTTGCATCACAACTTCACTGGGTAGATCGTGAGCCAATTCGCGATGTTATGAAGTGCACAGTGAAAACTCGTTACCGTCAGGAAGATATTCCTTGTACAATCATCCCTATCGATGATGAAAACATTAAAGTGATCTTTGACGAACCACAAATTGCTGTCACACCAGGTCAATCAGCTGTGTTCTACAAAGATGACGTGTGCCTAGGTGGCGGCATCATCGAGCAACGCATTAAATATTCTCAAGCTTAGGAGTCGTTACGTGGCGAATACACTTTATGACCGTACTATCGCTTTTGCAGGTATCTGCCAAGCTGTTGCTCTAGTTCAACAGGTAGCGAGAGACGGACATTGTGATCAAGATGCCTTTGAAACGTCAATTAACGCCATTTTGAATACTAGCCCAGCGAACACCATTGGTGTTTTCGGTCGCGAAGCCGACCTTAAGCTGGGTCTTGAATGCTTGGTGAAAGGGATTGATAGCACCCCATCGGGAAGTGAAGTCACTCGCTACATCATCAGCCTAATGGCATTAGAGCGCAAGCTATCGGGTCGTAACGATGCAATGTCACAACTTGGTGATCGCATCCAAATGGCTCAGCGTCAAACGGAACATTTTGAATTGCTAGATGATCAAATGATCAGCAACCTAGCAAGCATTTACTTGGATGTAGTCAGCCCTATTGGTCCTCGTATTCAAGTAACTGGTACTCCATCTGTACTGCAACAAACCTCTAACCAGCACAAAGTTCGTGCGCTGTTGTTATCGGGTATTCGTAGTGCAGTACTTTGGCGTCAAGTTGGCGGTAAACGTCGCCACCTAATCTTCGGACGCAAAAAGATGGTAGAGCAAGCGGAAATCCTTCTTGCTCGAATGTAATAAGGTATCTAGTAAGCAGCTCGCGTTTATCGCGAGCTCATTTTTTTAGACCAAAACAAATCTCGCGCAAACGTTTGCGCAATATTCGTGACAATTGCCACAGTTATTGGTATAAAGCTCACGAAATTTAGAAACCCAATTCAGGAGAACATCATGGAACTGTCAGCATTGACTGCTGTTTCACCAGTAGACGGCCGTTACGGAAGCAAGACAATTGCGTTACGCGAAATTTTCAGTGAATACGGTCTACTAAAGTACCGTACTATCGTTGAAATCCGCTGGCTACAAAAGCTTGCTGCTACTGCTGAAATTGCAGAAGTGCCAGCGTTTAGCGCAGAAGCAAACCAATTCCTAGACGACCTTGCTGCAAACTTCTCTGAAGAAGATGCACGCCGTATCAAAGAGATCGAGCGTACAACTAACCACGACGTTAAAGCGGTTGAGTACTTCCTAAAAGAGAAAGTAGCAGACGTTCCTGAACTGCACGCAGTAAACGAGTTCTTCCACTTTGCATGTACTTCTGAAGACATCAACAACACTTCACACGCTCTTATGCTTAAAGAAGCGCGTGAGAACGTGATTCTTCCAGAAATCCGTAACCTAATCGACGCTATCAAAGCACTAGCAGTGGAATACCGCGATATTCCTCTACTATCTCGTACACACGGTCAGCCTGCTTCTCCATCTACTATGGGTAAAGAAATGGCAAACGTGGCGTACCGTATGGAGCGTCAATTCAAGCAAATCGAAAACGTTGAGATCCTAGCGAAAATCAACGGTGCAGTAGGTAACTACAACGCACACCTTTCTGCTTACCCAGAGCTAGATTGGCACAAGTTCTCTGAAGAGTTCATCACTGAGTCTCTAGGCGTTACTTGGAACCCTTACACAACTCAAATCGAACCACACGATTACATCGCTGAGCTGTTCGACGCTATCGCTCGTTTCAACACTATCCTGATTGACTTCGACCGTGACGTTTGGGGTTACATTGCACTAGGCCACTTCAAGCAAAAAACCATTGCTGGTGAGATTGGTTCTTCAACAATGCCTCACAAAGTTAACCCAATCGACTTTGAAAATTCAGAAGGTAACCTAGGTCTTGCGAACGCTGTATTCGGTCACCTAGCACAGAAACTGCCTATCTCTCGTTGGCAACGTGACCTAACTGACTCAACGGTTCTACGTAACCTTGGGGTTGGTGTTGGCTACGCAATCATCGCTTACACTTCTACGCTTAAAGGCATCAGCAAGCTAGAAGTAAACCGCGAAGCACTTCTTGCTGAACTAGATAAGAACTGGGAAGTACTAGCAGAGCCAGTACAAACAGTAATGCGTCGTTACGGCATCGAGAAGCCATACGAGAAGCTAAAAGAGCTAACTCGTGGTAAGCGTGTAGACGGCGAAGCAATGCGTAACTTCATCGACGGTCTTGAGCTTCCTGAGCACGAGAAAGCACGTCTGAAAGAGATGACGCCAGCAAACTACATCGGTCAAGCAATCGAGCTGACAGATAAGCTGTAAGAGAATCGAGAATCGAGAATCGAGAATCGAGAATCGGATAATTTTGAGGGTTGACGTGAAAGCGTCAACCCTTTCTTCGTTTAGGGGGAACGGGATTCTCCCTATGGAACGCTAAGCTTCAGGATAAGGGATAAGGGATAAGGGATAAGGCTCGGTTATAGCCATTCTAGATGCAACTGCTATCCACACACCAAATTCATCTTCCTTTCGCTAAACTTACCGCGCCTCAATCTCGACTCCTTAAGCGAAGTGCTCCCGCATCTCGTTTCTTTATTTCTATTGCCTCTGGAAGAAAAGAGTAATCGTCCCTACTTCAACGCCAAACTTCTTAATCTTGGTAAGGTTAAACACGTGCATATCATCCTGGCGGTACAACCAATCATCGAACGACACCGTGATGGTTGAATCATCCATTTTCAGCTCGAAGTCGTATTGCCATTGCAGCGCATTACCCATCTCTTTACCAGTGGCAACACCAATAATGTCGTCCGCTTTACCTTGATAAGTACCGTCTTCGAGTTTAGTAATGACCCATATACGCTGGTCGAGCTCGCCATCATCAAAGACAAAGTCTTCCACCAGCGTTAGTTCATTACCTTCAACCGTCCCGACAATGTCGACTTCAAATCGGCGAGTTTGTTTCTCAGTGTAGTCCTGCACCATTCCCCAGGCCTTGACGTCACCTTCGAAGTAGCCAAACAGGTCAAAGGCTGGTGATGCCGCTTGATAGTTATCAATATCAGCAGAGCAAGCGCTAAGAAGCGTTACCGCAGCAATCACTGGTGCTTTGAGCATTCGTTTTAATAATTTCACTACCTTACCTGCCCTATCAGTTGTTTACGAAGTTTAGGAAACTCTGTTTTCGGTGATAACCAAATCGAAAGAAACGCATCATTAAGCCGCTCATCTTTCACATATCCGACGGTTTGATACGGTTCACTCCCGGCTTTGCGATAAATAAGCTGACCGTTTGTACCATCAGTGAGGTAAGTCAACTCATCGCCTTTCTTAATATCAGGGAACATAGTGTTCAGTTCAGAAATCCACTGCTGACGATAAGCTTGTGTAAATCCTAGTTTCTGCCACTGTTCATCCGTCACATCGAGCAGCTGCTCTTTGCTAATATCACGCTGATAGTTAATCTCTAAAGCAAAGGGGTGGGGAGAAACATCATTAGACACCAAATACTGTCCATCGGGCGCTTTAAGGCGGGACTTGTAGATATCAAAAACAAACCAAGTGAGTTGAGCTTCGCCGACCGTTTGCCACTGTTGCCAATTGCTAGTGGTTATTGTCTCACTCGAACCCACCACATTTTGAGCTTGCAAAGGCACCGCACAGAACAAGGAGGCAGCCATTACACTACTGGTCAGCTTCCGTTTCCAATTTCTCTTCAAGCTTTTCATTTCCGTACACCTTGAGTATCAAAAGCATCATTACACACCATTCGACGAACAAGATCGTAAGTGTGACGCCAACGCTAAATCCAAATTCAACGGCTTGGAGTTTGTAGCCAGCAAAATAGCTCGCTGTCCCTCCGATACCGCTTACTATTGATACGTAGGTTTTTGGGAAACGGTACAAAATTGACTTGAGTTGGTAGGCATACCAAGAGAACAAAACCCACAAGCAAACAAGCCAGATCGGCAACCAAGAGGTTGGGAATATAAAGATGGAAAATTGCTTGTTGAGGGTGTCTAGCACCAAACCAACGGATACAATCGTGGTGATATTCTTGAGAGCAGAAGGCTCTACTCTCCAGCAGTATACAAGGGTAAGCAACGTGAGCACGAAAGTCAGCCACTGCCATTGATAGGTCCCAAGCACTGCGGCAAACCAGCAGAGTTGGAACCATGTCGATGCAACAAACACTCTCATAAAGAACTACGGACGCTGAAACGTCATGTGAACGGCACTGATCGTGCGAGCTAAAAAGCCACCCTCACAGTAGCTTAAGTAATACCGCCACATGCGCACGAAGCGATCGTCGTAACCAAACGAGCGCACTTCACTCTCAGCTTGATTAAAGCGATGATGCCACTCATTAAGCGTTTTGGCGTAATCAAGCCCGATATCGAACAGATCTCGCGTAACCAAGTCACTGTACTTCGTCGTTGCTTGAGTTAGCGAGGTAACTGAAGGTAAGAAACCTCCTGGGAAAATATACTTCTGAATAAAATCGACATTATTGCTGTAGTAATCATAGCGCTGGTCGGCAATCGTAATCGCTTGAATCGCCATCAAGCCTCCCGATTTCAACAAGGATTCGCACTTCTTGATGTAAGAAGGCAGAAACTGCTTACCCACCGCTTCAATCATCTCTATTGAAACCAGCTTGTCATAGGTTCCCGTTAGATTACGATAGTCCTCTTTGAGCAAAGTGACTTTGTCTTCTAAGCCACGCTCTTTGATCTTCTGTTCCGCGTACGCATGCTGCTCTTCAGAAATGGTTGTCGTCGTCACTTGGCAGCCATATTGTTCAGCCATGTAAATCGCCATTGCACCCCAGCCGGTGCCAATTTCGATTACATGATCACTAGCTTTCAGCTCAAGTTGCTGACACAGGCGATCCATTTTGTTGATTTGTGCCTGCTCTAATGAATCATCCGCTTCGTTGTACAACGCTGACGAATACAGCATGTTGGTATCCAGGAATGCTTCATAGAGGTTGTTACCCAAGTCGTAGTGAGCATGAATATTCTTACGGGAGTTTTCTTGCGAGTTACGGTTGCTCCAATGGCTAAACTTATAAAGCAGTTTTGTTAGCCAGCTGCCTTGCTCTTCGAGTTTATCCAGTGCACGCATGTTGAGAGCCATCAGCTTCATCAATGCCGTCAAATCTGGGCTATCCCACCAGCCGTCCATGTAAGCTTCACCTGCGGCAATACTGCCGCCTTGTAAAATTCGAGAGTAGAAGCCTGGATGTTTGACCTCAATCGTCGCCACAACTGGTTCACCATTATATTCCCCATTTGGCGTTGAGAACCTCTCACTGCGCTCTGTCGTTTCTGTTTTGAAGCTCTCAATAACCGTTAAGCAGCCGATTTCCATCTTTTGAAGACACTGAAATAGAACTCCACGAGCCGCTTTTTGCGTCGTCGTCAATTCACGTGGCATTGCCATAGAAGTTGTGTTTAACATGCAGAGTTCTCCTTGTGCTTATTATTCTTTTCGTCTTTACTCACCGACTCGGCTCCCGTCTTTTTTGGTTGAGCATATTTAGGGTGTGAGTAAAAAGGCGCGCCTTTGACCCAAAGTTTTAGAGCGTGCCAGTAAATACCAACCATGACTTTTACCGTTTGAATCGGCGTAACGATCAAGCACTTCAATAAGGTTTTACTTGAAAGTGGCTGAGCTTTCATCGCCATGGTGGCATCAAAATGTTTTTCACCTTTGTGGCATTCAAGATGGATATTCAACTTGTCTGTCAAAGGTTTGATTTTCCAATGGTAGCGTTGGTCGATTGGGTTAAACGGCGAGACATGAAACGCTTTGTCTTGCTCCCAACCAAAATTTTCATCCTGTTCGTTTGCCGCTATCACGTAATAATGACGTTCATTCCAAGGCGTGTTGCTGACCTCTGCCAGCAGGTACTTCCACTCGCCCTCCTTGTCATAAACATAGTAGAAATTAACCGGACTGAAATAGAGCCCTAAGTAACGTAGGTGACAAACGGCAACCACTTTTCCCGTCAAACGAACACCTGTTAGCGCTTCCAGTTTGTCTTGAACGGCTGACTTAATGCATCCTTTACCACCAATGTAATCACTGCGCTTAAAACGTGCCCAATGCCACCAGCGTGACCCAAAGCCCCAAACATTTTTCTCCAGCGCCTCGAGTTCATCTACGTCGATGGCTGGCATGAATAAGGAGTAATTCAACTCATGACTCACAGGCGTGAATCGACGGTGGCGAACATTGCCTATAAACAATCGGCTGTTCATCTGGCTACTCATATCACGCCGCGCCTTTTTCAAAAGGCACCACTTTTTGCTCGCGGTATTTTTCTTGTAGCCCTTGAACGACATCAAGCGCGCTACGAACACCATCTTCATGGAAGCCGTTGTACCAATAGGCGCCACAGAACCAAGTACTCTTTTTGCCTTGGACTTCATCTTTTCGTTGCTGTGCGGCAATAGACTCCGTGGTAAATACAGGATGATGGTAAGTGAATGAGCGTAGAATCTTGTTTGGATTGATTTTTTTCGTACTGTTCAACGTGACACAGAAAGTATGCTCAGACTGAATGTGTTGCAGTATGTTCATGTTATAAGTCAGAGAAGGCAGACGCTCTTGCTCTTCTTGACTGCCATCAAGTAGGTAGTTCCACGCCGCCCACGCCGCCTTGCGTTTAGGCAACAGGCCAATATCCGTATGCAACACGACTTCATTAGCTTGATACGTCATATCCCCCAATATTTCCTGCTCGGTAGAGCTTATATCGCCCAGCATTCGCATTGCTTGATCACTGTGACAAGCGAAGATAACGTCATCAAACCAGTGCGTCTCACCATGAACTTCAATACCAACACCGTTATCAGTACGGATGACTTTTTCGACTGGGCTGTTAAGACGAATATTATCGGCAAAACCTTTGGTCAACGGTCCAATGTAAGAGCGTGAACCGCCTTTTATCACATACCATTGCGGGCGGTTTGTGATATCTAACAACCCGTGGTTGAGGAAGAATCGCAAGAAGAACATTAACGGGAATGCGCGCATGTCTGCCAAGGTCGATGACCAGATTGCAGCACCCATTGGTAATATGTAGTTATCAGTAAAAAATGGACTGAAGTCGTGTTCGTCAAGAAACTCACCCAGCGTCTGAGAATCTGTCGATTTATCGTTAGCAAAGCTTTTCGCCAGTTTGTTAAAACGAAGGATCTCTGAGATAAAGCGGTAGAATTTTGGGTTTGCCCAGTTTCGTTTTTGAGCAAACAGTGTCGACACGGTGTGACCGTTGTACTCCAAACCATTACCGTCGTTTCTGACGCTGAAGCTCATTTGCGTCGGCAAACCTTCGACACCAATTTCGTTCATCATTTTGATGAAGTTTGGGTAAGTCCGGTCATTGTATACAATAAAGCCGGTATCTATCGCGTACTCTTTTCCGTCAACGCTCACGTCAACAGTCGCCGTATGCCCACCTATGTAGTCGTTCGCCTCGAACAACGTTACGTCATGTTCTTTATGCAAGTAATAGCCACAAGTGAGACCAGAAATCCCGGTACCAACAATGGCGATTTTCTTTCTTCCTGCAACGTTCATGCTTCTTCCTTCTTATGATACGAGTTTTGCGGTTAGCCGTGCTTGCCAGCTGTAGGGAAGCAGCGAGATAAAGCGCAAAATGCCAGTGAATCTCGCTGGGAAATAGATATGGCTTTTGTTTGCATCCAACTGCTTGCGGATGGCATCAGAAGCCTGCTTTACCGATACAATCATCGGCATATCAAAAGTGTTTTTGTCAGTGAGAGGCGTTTCAACAAAACCAGGGAAAACTGTGACGACTTTGATCCCTTTCTTCTTCAAGTCGACTGCAAGCGTGCGCGCGAAATAACTCACCGCAGCTTTGGAGGCGCCGTAAGCCTCTGCACGAGGCAGTGCGACTTCCGATGCAATGGACCCAACAATTACGACGCGATGACCACGTTCAAAGCGAGGCTGACAAGCTTCAACACAGTTAGCTACACCAACCACATTTACGTTCATAACGCGCGCCATGAGTTTCGCGTCAACAACGCCGTCGTCCATGTATTCGCAGTCGCCAGCGTTGAAAATCCAGTTTTCAGGAATAAAGGGCAATTCAGACAGTGTTTGGAGCGTTTCCTCATACTGCGTCACATCAAAACGTAAGGTTGAGATGTTCTTCGACGCGTCCACAAGCTCTGTCAATACGGCCTCATTGCGTCCACAGGCAATCACCTTCCAACCTGCATTTGCGTAGTCCAATGCAAGTTGTCGACCAATACCCGAGGTCGCCCCTGTAATCAGTACCGAACCGCTCATTGTCCTAGCCTCTGTTTAATGGTTCTAACCACAGAGCCAAGCAGAGGAAGATTTTCGTAGAGCATTTCACCCAAATCGAAATAGTCTCGATGATAAATAACCTGTCCATCACGGAACTTGAGATGTGAGACACCATTTACCGAGATAGGCGCGCCTTTCTGAAGTTTTGGGTGTTGTAAATCCATCGTCCAAGTGAGGAAGCCAGTTTCCCCGACTTGCTGATGGTCATGAATGACGAAGTCACAACGAATGACATTAGTATAAAGTGATTGAAAATAATCAGATAACGCAGGCCACCCTTCTAAACGATGAGCAGCATCTTCAAACACCACGTCTTGGTGATAAACCCCTTCGAGCAAATGCAAATTCGCCTTACTCAGCTTTTGATAAATGTTGCCAACTGACTGAATGTCCATTCTTTCACTCCCATACCGCTTCAACAGTTGTACAAAAATATTGTATGTACAAGATAGACTAATCGAGAAAAGTTGTACAAAAATATTTTTGTATAACTTTGTTTCTGTAAAGTGATACGTGACGAGATCCAGTAGCGATCAATAGGCACAAAAAAAGGCTTGGTCAAAAAACCAAGCCTTTTCAGGATATTAAATTTAGTTACTGAACAATTAGTCCAGCCTATTTGACGACTAGTATTGTTGGCTACGTAGTGCCGAAATACGCTTGTCTAGCGGTGGGTGGCTCATTAGAAGCTCAGTCATCGAACGCTTACCGTTGATACCAAATGCCATCATTGTGCCATCTAGTTGCGATTCGTGACTCATTTTCAGACGCTCTAGCGCAGCAATCATCTTCTCTTTACCCACTAGCTGAGCTGCACCAGCATCTGCATGGAATTCGCGGTGACGGCTGTACCACATGGTTAGGAAGCTTGCTAGGAAGCCAAATACCAACTCAAGCACCATAGACACACCAAAGTAAACCATCATGTTGGTGCCCTGGCCTTCCTCATCGTCGTTAGAAGCAACAATGTTGGCAATGAAGCGTGATAGGAAGATAACGAAGGTATTCACCACACCTTGCATTAGCGTCATGGTAACCATGTCACCATTCGCAATGTGGCTCACTTCGTGCGCTAGTACCGCTTCTGCTTCATCGCGAGTCATGTTATGTAGAAGGCCTGTAGAAACAGCAACCAATGAATCGTCACGCTTTGCGCCTGTTGCGAATGCGTTGATGTCTGCCGCTTCGTAAATCGCGACCGTTGGCATACCAATGCCCGCTTGCTGAGCTTGGCGACCAACTGTTTCAAGAAGCCAGTGCTCTGTCTCGTTACGAGGGCTTTCGATGACCATGCCACCCACAGAGCGCAGAGCCATGCCTTTCGACATCATTAGCGAGATAAACGCGCCACCAAAACCAAACACGGCGGCCATGACAAGTAGACCAGACAGACTGCCTGGCTGCATTCCAGTTACAGCGTAAACAATATTCAGAACAACACTAAGCACTAGCACGACTGCTAGGTTAGTTGCTAGGAATAACATAATTCGCTTCATTACTTTTCTCCGGGGAAGCTTATCGTTTTTTCAAAACGGATTATTATATGGAACAGGTTTTTTATAAGTAACAGAACGCTTAGAAAGCTAGTCCCGCTTAGTTTCGTGCTCCGTTGCGTTATAGATATAGTCTATCCGCGATAAAAACAAGGTTAAGCAATAAATTGCAACATTTGTTTTCGAGACTGAAATAATACAAACATTTTACCCGCTTAAAAACAGCATCTTAGCGCCAGTATAGACTTTGGTCTTATTGTGCGACTATCTGTACGTGCTAGATTCAGCTTAGATGAACGAAACGGGGCGAGCTTTAAGGACAATAAAGCAGTTCCAAACTTCCATGTCTTGAGGGAAAAATCATGGTAGAAACTAACGACTATCAAATGGCTATCGATCTACTTTGTTGTCATCTAGGTATCTCAGAGGATGAGGCAAAACAACAACTTGGTATTTCAACTGACGCTCACATGTCAAAGCGCGTTGCTGAAACACAGCAAGCTTTGATGGGGCTTAGCCAAGAGAAATAAACTGAGCGTCGGATCTTACGATTAGACACAAAAGTTTACACGAGAAAAGGGCTGCATTGCGCAGCCCTTTTTGTATTTATCGAATCGCGAAGCCTTTATGCGTTTAGCAACGACTCAACGTTAATGTATTTGCCTAGATCTTTACGCTTCGCACTTGGAATGTATGGGATCTCACCAAGTTTTGGAGCATCTAAACGATCTTCCAGCATATCGATGATCTCTGCATAGTGCTCTGTGCCTGGGTTAACACGGTTCGCTACCCAGCCAACGAGATTCAAACCATCCGCTTTGATGATCTCTGCCGTTAACAGTGCGTGGCTCAAACAACCCAGCTTGATACCTACAACCAGAACTACCGGAAGCTGTTCTTGCTGTACCCATGTCGACAGGCTGTCTGTATCAGATACAGGCACACGCCAACCACCAGCACCTTCCACAAGAACAATGTCAGATTGCTCTTTATGGTGAGCCAATTTTTCGCTCAGTACTTCGTATTTAATTTCTACATGTTCGTGCTTAGCGGCGATGTGAGGAGAAGCGGGTAATTCCAAGGCGTATGGGTTTACATCGTCGTACGCGATATCTAGTGTTGCCGCTTTCTGCAGATGCAATGCATCCGAGTTACGCCAACCTTCCGCCGTCTTGTCGCTTCCCGCAGCCACTGGCTTGTAACCAATGGTGTTAAGCCCTTTCGCGCCAAGTGCTTGTAAAATAGCTTTAGACGCTACCGTTTTTCCTACATCAGTATCCGTACCAGCAATAAAAAATGCATCAATCATTTAACTATGACTCCAAAACAAACCTGATAACTTGCAGGTAGAAGACCTTGATCGTTTCTAAATGCTTGGTACTCGCGCTCAACTTGCAACAAGGTGCGACGACTCGTCAGACCATGTGAGCGCCCGCTTACGTGATTTGCACCAATGCCTTTGAGATCACGCATGACAGAAAACGCTGAATCGTACCAAACTGTGATGGGGGTCAAGTCTAGATGATGGTTGTAGCACCAAGATTGCGCTAACGCAATTTTTACCTGATTGTGGGTAATAAAGTTATTCACGTGTTGATATGTATCAATTTTTGACCACGCCTCTCGCAACTCATAAAGTGAGCCATCGGCTAATGTTGAGAAACACCCCGCCCCACCGGCCTTTAAGACGCGACGAATCTCTCTTAACGGGTAGCTTAAATCCACACACCATTGCAAAGCCAAACTTGAAAAAACGTAATCGAAGCTCTCATCATCAAATGGCAAGTTTTCGGCATCAGCTATTTGGTACTGCATTTGCTGTGTACCACAACGCTGCTGCGCTTTATCTAACATCGCTTGAGAGATATCGCCGCAAATCACTTCTGCGCCACGTTGTTGGAGCAGTTGAGAGAAGTAGCCTGTACCACACCCCAAATCTAAGACGCGTTTTCCCGTTAAGTTTTCAGGAAGTTTATCAAGCAAGCGATGTCCAACATCACGCTGAAACGCCGCGTGTTTGTCGTACGTTTCTGCTGCTTTTCCAAACGAAGAGGCGATCGCTTCTTTGTCTTGGTAAAAGCTCTCCAATGTCATATTTTCTGCATTATCCATTACAGCGCCCCTAATGCTTGCTTCAATGCCATTGAAAGCGTTTTAATTTGTTCGTTGGTGTGATTGGCTGTGAGCGTAATTCGAAGACGAGATGTTCCTTTAGGTACCGTAGGTGGACGAATAGCAGTCACCCAAATGCCGTTCTGTCGACAAGCACTTGCAACCTGCAAAGCCAGTTCAGATTCACCAATCATAAAGGGCTTAATCGAGGTTTGGGTTTCGACAAAACCGTCGAGATCTTGAAGACCATCTCGATATACTTCATTTAATTCCGTAAGCTTTTCGCGTCGCCAAGACTGCTCTTGAATCATCGAGACTGCATGAGTCAACGCATACGCTTGTGCTGGCGGTATCGCTGTGGAATACACATGGTGACGAGCAAACTGAGTTAAAAAGTCCCCCGTTGCGTGGTCACATAAGATAGCCGCGCCGGACATACCGAAAGCTTTGCCAAAAGTAACGATCAACAACTCAGGCTTAACTGTAGCCAGCTCGCAAGAACCACCACCGGATTCACCAAGGACGCCAATACCGTGTGCATCATCGACGGCGAACCAAGCATCGTGGCTGCTTGTAACTTCTGCGATATCAGCAAGTGGTGCACAATCCCCGTCCATACTGAATACCCCTTCAGTTACGACCAGATAATTGTCTTCGCTATTCAGCAGCGATTTTAGGTGCTCGATGTCGTTATGTTTAAAGCGCTTCATTTTAGCTGGCGACAACATCCCTGCCTCCATCAAAGAAGTATGGTTCAAACGGTCTTGAATGAGTACGTCTGATTTTTCTAGCAAGGTGAATAACAACGCTTGATTGGCACTGAATCCAGAGCCAAACAGGATTGCCCGTTCGTAACCCAGCCATTCGGTCAATGCAGCTTCTAAATTACTATGCGCCGCACTAAAGCCTGTCACCATTGGAGAGGCGCCGCTACCGCTGCCGTATACACTCAAACCTTGTTGCCAAGCACGAACAAGCGCTTGGTCATTGGCCAAGCCTAAGTAGTCGTTACTTGAGAAGTTGATGTAGCGTCTGCCTTCGTACTCCAAAATCGATTGGTTGCCGGAAAACACCACATTCATCGAACGATTCAGCCCCTGCGCTTTACGGTCGGCAAGGGCGGACTCGATACGAGATTTAAACGCTGGCATCGTAGAAAAGGTCGTCTTTTGTTGGACGAGCAGCAACACGCTCTACAACGCGATCCAGCAGCTCGTTTTCTTCGATTTCATCAGGTTTTTGAGACACTTCTTGGCTGTTAATGCCGAGCTTATTGAACAACATCATGTCTTTATCTTCAGAAGGGTTTGGCGTGGTCAGAAGTTTGCAGCCATAGAAGACTGAGTTTGCACCCGCCATAAAACACAGCGCTTGCATTTGTTCGTTCATGTTTTCACGGCCAGCCGATAGACGAACCGCTGATTGAGGCATCATGATACGTGCAATCGCAATCAAGCGAATGAAATCGAACGGCTCAACATCGTCCACCTCTTCCAGAGGTGTGCCTTTCACCTTAACCAACATGTTGATTGGCACGCTTTCAGGATGCACTGGCAAGTTAGCTAATTCAACCAACAAGCCCGCTCGGTCATTGGCACTCTCACCCATACCGATGATGCCACCAGAACAAATCTTCATGCCGGCATCACGAACGTGAGACAAGGTATCTAAACGGTCTTGATAGGTACGTGTGGTAATGATGTTGCCGTAGAACTCAGGTGAAGTATCTAGATTGTGGTTGTAGTAATCCAAACCTGCAGTTGCCAGTTGCTTTGCTTGGTCTGGCGTCAACATGCCTAACGTCATACACGTTTCTAAACCCATGCCTTTCACGCCTTTGATCATGTCGGTCAAGTGCGGCATATCACGCTCTTTAGGGTTCTTCCACGCTGCGCCCATACAGAATCGAGTAGAACCAGCATTTTTGGCTTTTTGCGCAGCATCGAGTACGCGTTCTACTTCCATCAGACGCTCTTTTTCTATGTCTGTGGTGTAACGAGCACTCTGAGGACAGTACTTACAATCTTCCGGACAAGCACCTGTCTTAATCGAAAGAAGCGTGCTTACTTGAACATGGTTGGTTTGTTGGTATTGACGATGAACAAGCTGTGCTTCGAATAGCAGATCCATGAACGGTTTTTCCATGAGATCGCGCACTTCAGCATGCGTCCAGTTATGACGAACTTCCACGTGTATTCCTTTAGTCACTTTTTTTGTTGTGTTGACAGTCTACTGAGTCTCGATAAACTGTCAACACAACACCAAACAACAAAGTTTACATCTGTTTATTTTTTAATCTTAATTACTATTGGAATAGCACATGGATCTCGCCTTCGACCGCCAGCACATCTGGCATCCCTACACTTCGACGTTGACACCTCTGACCTGCTACCCAGTGGCATCGGCAAGTGGTGTCCACATTAAATTGGAAGACGGGACAGAGCTTGTCGATGGTATGTCTTCTTGGTGGTCAACGATCCACGGCTACAACCACCCGCACTTAAATCAAGCGGCTCACCAGCAAATCGACCAGGTGTCGCATATAATGTTCGGCGGGATAACCCACCAGCCAGCAATCAGTTTGTGTAAGAAGTTATTGTCCCTTGCACCAAGTAACCTTGAACATGTCTTTCTCGCTGATTCTGGCTCCGTTGCCGTAGAAGTCAGCTTGAAGATGGCGTTGCAATATTGGCATGCGAAGGGCGAGCGCCGACCGAAGTTTCTGACTTTGCGACACGGTTATCACGGCGACACCTTTGCGGCTATGTCGGTCACCGATCCTGATAATTCCATGCACTCTCTCTACAAAGGTTTTTTGCCTGAGCATATCTTTGCCCAGTCACCTACTTGTGGCTATTGGGATGAATGGAAGCCGGAAGATCTTGCCGACTTTGCGCACAAGATTGAAACGCATCATCAAGAACTCGCTGCGGTGATCCTAGAGCCGATCGTTCAAGGCGCAGGCGGTATGCGTATCTACCATCCAGAATTTCTCAAAGGTGTACGTAGGCTTTGTGACAAATACGGCTTGTTATTGATTGCAGATGAAATCGCAACCGGATTTGGACGTACCGGCAAATTGTTTGCCTGCGAACATGCAGACATTCAACCAGACATTTTGTGTGTTGGTAAAGCACTCACTGGCGGTTATATGACCCTCTCTGCGACCCTAGCGAGCAAACACGTCGCGGATACTGTTTGTGGTGGTGATGCTGGTTGTTTCATGCATGGCCCAACCTTTATGGGTAACCCGCTCGCCTGCGCCGTGGCCACCGCAAGTTTAGAATTGATAGAACAAGGTAACTGGCAGCAACAAACCCAGCAAATTGAAACGCTGTTTTCTGAGCTACTGCCAAAACTGAAAAAATACGACTTGGTCAAAAGCACCCGTTGGTTGGGTGCCATTGGCGTTGTAGAAACACACCGCCCAGTGAATATGGAAACCATCCAAGCACTGTTTGTTGAGCACGGTGTTTGGATTCGTCCATTTGGCAAACTGATTTATATGATGCCGCCATTTATTAGCAAGCCGGAAGATATTGAGAAGCTAGTTAACGCAATTGATGCTGCGCTTCAACGTCAAGATTGCTTCGCTTAATGCGTTCTCATTAAATTTAAAGAATATTTAAAAAATAAAAACAAGAACGGTTTGAGTATACCAGTCAAACCGTTTTTACTATTTAGAGCAATATTATTAAGCGTCGTACTGATAATCTAAATGCCACTGCGAAACATGATTAGCGTAATTGGCTATCTTTACTTGCTCGTCGATTAAATAACGCTTGGCGTTGAGACACCAATTCGATTGTTGACTGACATTCGATACATAAACGAACGCCTTTCATGGCTATTCGACGCGCTTCAGGAATTTCATCACCACACTCATCGCAGTAATAGGCGCTCTCACCCTTTGTGATATTGCCACGAACACGGGAAATTTCGTCGTCTATTGTGTTTTGAATTTGTTGGCTGACGCTATCGTCGTTTGCCCACCCTACGGCCATAAGCCCTCCTCGTTACTTGAATGAGAAAATCTACTTACCGTGGTAAGGTGGATGATTATATCGATTACAAATAACAAGATAATTAGGGTAATTTCGAAAACACTATTACACCTTGGTAATAATTTTCTGTCATCGGTTAATCGCTACTCTCTTGAAAAAGCAGTGCGAGGTTACTCATACTCCCTTCCTCACACTCAAAATATTGCGTTTGCCCTGACTGCTTCAACGTGACACTGAGTATCTTCTCTACCTCATTAAACTCCTCGCTAAAGTACTCACTGACTTTTATGACGCGCTCACCAATACTAAATTCCAGTGACTTCTCATCTACCAATGCTCGGTGATAATGCTCGACATGATAATCTAGAGGTTTTATCCGCTGTAAAAGTGGGCTTTTATTCGCAATGGACGTGTAAATGATAAGCCCGCCTTTGGCTTGCTCTATCGAAATACTAAAGTTCATAGTTTCATTCACTGAGCATTCAAAGACCTTTTTTGGCGAGGTATCAGCAAGAGTAAACGTGCTCATCATGGCAACACTTAAGGCCACCAATCGTTTCATTACCATTCAGCCAACACAGTAAATAGCGCTTGCTCAGACATGCGAGTTAATACATAGCCGTGTGAAGAAGAATACGAGCCACTGAGTACACTATTCTCTTTCTCAATAACGATATCCTCGATGCCGTCAGCGTTGTAATCCCCTTTTGCCACAATCGTAATGACTTGAAAACCATCGGTCGCGTCGAAGTACTCTGCTCTCACCGGACTGGCGACCTGAGTTCTTTGGATACGGTCCACTTCATCCCACGTTAATAGTGTCTTTACTTTCTCAGCGCTCTCGTTAGAAATAACAAAAGCAAGCGCACTTGGAGCTAAACTAGGAAAGCGATCATCTAACTTAAATTTCGATATATATGAGCGCTTAGAGGCAGCTAACTTTGCCATCTCACTCCATGTTTGGCACTGCGTTAAATACGCTTTAAACGCACCATATTCATAAGCTTTAGCCGCAGTAAAACCAGCTGAGCTTGCATTAGCTAAATCTTTGCAATTAGACACCGATTTTGTGTCACCAGATACACGTCTCAACTCAAGCCCATAGCCCCAATCGAGCGAGTTACGAAGTTGCATATTTTCTTTGGAAGGTTTCGCTAGTTCGCGCGCGAAAAAGCGGTCTGTTCGCTCACTATCTAAGTATTGAGGTGGGATAAGTTCACTTGCCATAACCTTCCCGAAAACAAGCAAGGTAAGCGCAAAAATAACACGTAATAAAAGATGATTTACTGGCATAACATTTCACAACAAAGACAGATGAGGACGTTAGCTTGTCACGTGAAAAACCGCTAAGAAAAATATCATTTATCTCGTACTGCCAGATTCTGGGCGAGCTCGTCACTAATGCGTGTGCTAATTACATAACAACGTATTTTCACTCGACGCAGATAACAAAAAACCCAGCACTGAGGCTGGGTTTTGGTGTTCTATTGGTTAATGAATTAACCGATGTGCGTTGCGCCCGCCATGTACTTCTGAAGTACTGTAGGGATTGCAATGCGGCCGTCTGCTTCTTGGTTGTTCTCTAGGATAGCAACCATTGTACGACCTACAGCAAGACCAGAACCGTTTAGCGTGTGTACAAGCTCAGGTTTCTTCTCGCCTTTGCGACGGAAACGCGCTTGCATACGACGAGCTTGGAAGTCCCACATGTTTGAACATGAAGAGATTTCACGGTACGTTTCTTGAGCAGGAACCCACACTTCTAGGTCGTAAGTTTTACGAGCGCCGAAGCCCATATCACCTGTACATAGAACCACTTTACGGTAAGGAAGTTCTAGAAGTTGTAGAACTTTCTCAGCGTGACCTGTTAGCTCTTCTAGCGCGTTCATTGAATCTTCTGGTTTAGTGATTTGTACTAGCTCAACTTTGTCGAACTGGTGCATACGAATTAGACCACGTGTATCACGACCGTAAGAACCTGCTTCAGAACGGAAACATGGTGTGTGAGCTGTCATCTTAAGTGGTAGATCCGCTTCGTCAGAGATCGTATCACGAACTAGGTTCGTTACAGGTACTTCTGCAGTAGGGATTAGAGACAGTTTACGTGGCTCTTCGTCGTTTACTTTTTCTACTAGTGGCTCAGTGTGGAAAAGATCTTTACCAAACTTAGGAAGCTGACCAGTACCGAATAGGCTGTCAGAGTTTACTAGGTAAGGTACGTACATTTCTGTGTAGCCGTGCTCTTCAGTGTGAAGATCCAGCATGAACTGAGCGATTGCACGGTGTAGACGAGCAAATTGGCCTTTCATCACGATGAAACGTGCACCAGTGATTTTAACTGCGCTTGCGAAGTCTAGACCGCCACCCATTTCGCCTAGGTCAACGTGGTCTTTTAGTTCGAAGTCGTAAGTCTTAGGCTCACCCCAACGAGAGATTTCAACGTTGTCATTTTCATCTTTACCATCTGGCACTTCATCATCAGGGATGTTTGGTACAGAAAGCGTGAATTCGTCTAGTTGAGCCATTACTTGCTCAAGTTCAACTTTCTTCGCATCAAGATCGCTACCTAGAGTACCGATTTGTTTCTTGATCTCTTCTGCGCCTTCTTTGTCGCCAGCCGCCATTTTTTGGCCGATTTGCTTGGAGATGGAGTTACGCGTGGATTGTAAATTTTCTACTTCTACTTGAATGGACTTACGTTGTTCTTCAAGTTTACGAATAGTCTCTACGTCTAGCTTAAAGCCACGACGCGCCAGTTTAGCAGCTGTTTCATCCAGCTCTGTACGAAGTAATTTAGAATCCAGCATTGTTAATCCTATGCTTTTTGTTGTGAAATCACGCGCACTTTCCAAGGCGTGCGCGTTAAAAAAATTTACTGAACAAATGTATCCAAAAACGCCTACTTTTCATAGCGCTTTTGTGGGCTATTTGCGTCTAAAGTAGCCAAGTAATCTAACTTTTCGCCGATTTTGGTCTCTAGACCACGATTTGTCGGCTGATAGTACCTACGATCGCCCATTTCAGGCGGCAAATATTGCTCACCTGCGGCATAAGCTCCAGGCTCATCGTGCGCGTAACGATACTCTGCCCCATAACCCATGTCTTTCATCAAACTGGTCGGCGCATTTCGAAGGTGATGCGGCACTTCATATTCAGGCAAGTTATGAGCATCTGTGAGCGCTTGTTTCCACGCCACGTATACCGCATTACTTTTTGGCGCACATGCTAAGTACACGATCGCTTGTGCAATCGCACGCTCACCTTCTGCCGGACCAACACGAGTAAAGCAATCCCAAGCGGAAAGTGCCACTTGCATTGCGCGAGGGTCAGCATTACCCACATCTTCAGAGGCAATCGCCAGTAGGCGGCGAGCAATGTACAAAGGGTCGCAACCTGCTGCGATCATACGTGCAGCCCAGTAAAGCGCGGCATCAGGGTTAGAGCCACGAATCGACTTGTGTACAGCAGAGATTAAGTCGTACCAAATGTCGCCTTTGTTATCGAAGCGAGAGACTTTCTCCCCTGCTACTTCCGCAAGCAACTTAAGTGTGATCTCTTTTTCACCTTGTGCATTGTCTTCTGCCATATCATAGAGCAGCTCAAGGTAGTTGAGAGACATGCGAGCATCACCGTTTACCAGTTCTGCTAGGCGATCTAATACGTTATCAACGAAGTGTGCAGGCGTATTACCCAGCCCACGCTCTTTGTCACTGATCGCTTGATTCAGCGCCAGTGAGATTTCATCTTTATCGAGAGACGTTAACTTGTACACACGCGCACGTGACAGCAATGCGTTGTTTAACTCAAACGATGGATTTTCTGTCGTCGCACCAATAAAGGTAACGGTGCCATCTTCGATATGTGGTAAAAACGCGTCTTGCTGAGATTTGTTGAAGCGATGCACCTCATCCACGAATAGAATGGTGCGGCGACCCGCCATTTTATTCTCACGCGCTTTCTCGATTGCAGCACGGATTTCTTTCACGCCAGACGTCACCGCAGACACACGCTCTACTTCCGCATTAGCATAGTTTGCTGCCACTTCTGCCAACGTCGTCTTACCTGTGCCTGGGGGTCCCCAAAGGATCATAGAGTGAATATGACCAGCCTCTAGCGCACGGCGTAGTGGCTTACCGGGACCTAAAATATGCTGCTGCCCGATGTATTGTTCGATCGTTTCCGGTCTCATACGAGCAGCAAGGGGACGAAAATCTTCGTCCCCCGAGAAATCTAATGTGTAATTGCTCACTACCAATTAATTCCTTTGGTCATCCACTTCCACGCCATTAGGAATAGTGAATGTGAATCTGTCTGCTTTTGGTTTTCCAAGCTTCACGTTATTAAAGGTGAACAAGCCTTTCTGACCGTCTTGTTCAACCACGTTGAAGCCTTTCACCACACCTTTGGCATCAATATTAATCTGAAATTGCCCCTGTGTGGAGTCTACCGCAGTAGGAATAAGAGTGAACTGGTCACCCTTTTGGGAGATCTTGTAGTTATCCCAATCACTTGCGCGGTTACGTGTTAACAAAACAAATGGCGTTTGCTCTGTTGCTTGTTCTTGCCAGTAGATACTCACTTGCTCGATGAACGGGCTGTAGTACCACAAAGTTTTACCGTCAGAAACCAATAGGTTTTCATCAGGGAATGTTGTGCTCCAACGGAACAGGCTCGGACGAGCGATTTCAACCGTGCCTTCCCCTTCCATCACTGTTTCGCCTTCAGGGCTGATCACCTGTTGTGAGAAATCCGCAATGAAGCCATCATTCATAGAAAGTCGTTTGTTTAATTCATCTTTAGGAGACGCGGCATGTGCAGTAGAGAAGAGAGAAAAGCTTAAAACAAGCGCAGAGAAAAGTTTCGCTGAAAATAGTTTTTTCATTCAGATACCTATTGTTAGAACCACTCACCTCAGTTGGACTGAGGTGAGTAACACAAGTTCATTAATCTTTTGGTGGTGCAGGTGCCAGTACTTCACGGTTACCATTATGGCCCGGAGCACTTACGATGCCTTGCGCTTCAAGCTGCTCAACAATTCGAGCCGCTCGGTTGTAACCGATCTTGAATCGACGTTGTACACCAGAAACCGAACCACGACGCGATTGCACTACGTGCTCTACGACTTGATCGAACAATGGATCCACTTCTTCATCCGATTCCATCTGTTCTCCCGGAAGCAGGCTTTCTGGACCTTGGTCACCACTGATGATCTCATCGATGTAGTTTGGCTTACCACGCGCTTTCCAGTTGTTTACAACCGCGTGAACATCATCGTCCGATGCAAACGCACCGTGAACACGGGTCGTATGGCTTGAACCTGGCGGTAAGTAAAGCATATCACCCATACCCAATAGCGATTCTGCACCACCTTGGTCAAGGATAGTACGTGAGTCCGTCTTCGTAGATACAGTAAACGCCACACGCGTTGGGATGTTCGCCTTAATCAGACCGGTAATAACGTCAACCGATGGACGCTGCGTCGCAAGGATCAAGTGAATACCTGCCGCACGCGCTTTTTGCGCCAAGCGTGCAATCAGTTCTTCAACCTTCTTACCAACCACCATCATTAGGTCGGCAAATTCATCGACAACCACAACAATGTAAGGCAGTTTCTCAAGCAACGGCGGCTCAGTGTCCATGCTGTCGCCTTCTTGCCAGAATGGGTCGTGAATTGGGTGACCTGCGTCTGCGGCCATCTTAAGCTTCTCGTTGAAGCCTTTCACGTTACGTACGCCCAATGCCGACATCAGTTTATAACGACGTTCCATCTCGCCCACACACCAACGTAGTGCGTTAGACGCGTCCTTCATGTCCGTTACTACTTCAGAAAGTAGATGAGGAATACCTTCGTAGATTGAAAGCTCCAACATTTTCGGGTCGATCATGATGAAACGCAGATCTTCTGGCGATGCTTTGTAAAGCATACTCAAGATCATCACGTTTACACCTACTGACTTACCAGAACCCGTTGTACCCGCTACTAGTACGTGAGGCATTTTCGCGATATCTGCAATCACCGCTTCACCGGCGATATCTTGACCAAGAACGACCGTTGTTGGTGACGTTGCTTGTTCAAACTGAGGGCTACTGATTACATCAGACAAGAATACCGTCTGACGGCTCATGTTAGGCAACTCTAGACCGACATAAGGTTTGCCCGGAATCACTTCTACTACACGTACCGCCATTGCAGACAGCGCACGAGCCAAGTCCATAGACAGGCCGGAAATACGGCTTACTTTCACGCCCGGCGCCAAATCAAGCTCGAATCGAGTGATAACAGGGCCAGGGTAAATACCGACAACGTCCGCTTTGATCTTGTAATCCGCAAGCTTGGTTTCAACCAAACGCGCCACCTCTTCCAGAGCATCACGATCGATAAAGTTATCGCGCTTCTCCGGGTGGTAAAGCAATTCTAGCGTTGGTAGTGGTTCTGCTGGTACTGGCAAGTTTTGCTCTTGCTGCACCAAGAATGGGTTCTGCTGAGCAGCCACTTTCGCTTGAGCGTTCGATACCAAGTTTTGGAATGCTGCGACATCTTGATCGCCGTCTTGAACCTCTTCTACCTCGACTTCTTGAGGTGCAGGTTCAAACGTAGCAGAAGGCGCCGGCGCTACCGATTGTGGTTGCGGTGCGACTTGCTGCTGCATAGGTTGTTCTTGTACAGACTGTTGTAGAGGCTGAGATTGTGGCTCTACATAAGTAGGCTGAGCTTGTTGAACAGGCTGCTGCGCTTGGTAGTCATCTTCTTCATCTACAACATCGAAGTCCGAAATAGTTGGCTCGATGTGCTGGCTTGGCTCAGTTTGCTCAACAATGCTATCCAGTGCTGCAGCGTTAATCACAGGCTCTTCGTTTTGAGGCTGTTCTGCGTGTTCCATCGGCGCTTGAACTGGCGCTTGCTCTTGAGCAACTTGCGCCTTTTGAGCCTGCTCTGCTTCGAACTGAGCATACTCATCGTAGCTTGGCTCATTATCGTACGATTCCACAACGCTTGATTCAGACTGCACAAACGGTTCTTGCGGCGCTGCCGGTTGATGAGCAGTTTGCTGGCCAACCTCTTGTTGAGCAACAGCAGGCTGAGGAACCACTTCTTGAGAAACAGGCTGTGTTGCTTCAGGCTGAGCCGCAATAGAAGCAACAGCAGGCTCTTGTGCTTCTTGAACTTGCGGCGCTTCATCAGCCCAATCATCGGCTTGTTGCGCTGCGGCTTCTAATTCTTCAATGGTGACGTTCAGCTGCTTAGTGCGCTCAACCGCTGGGTCAACATTGTCTGTGTTTACGGTACGAACAGGCTCAACAGTTTGAGCTTGCTCTTGGACCTGAGACTGAACTGGAGCCTGAATCGGCGCTGCGTTCACAGCTGCCGCTTGTTGCGTTGGCTGCACAATAGGTTGCGCTGCTGGCTGCTGTTTCGATTTGTCTACGTTAGATTGCTCTACCGCCGATTGTGGCATGTAGATCGGGTATTCATGTGCAGGCGCTTCTTGTTTCGGCTCTTCTACTTCGTAAGCAGTAAGGTACGGCAGAGGCTCATCTTCCAGCTCCTCTTTACCACGCTTGCTCATCACTCGGTCTTCTACAAACTCATCCAACTGAGGCTCAAGCGTTTCTTGTTCAGTGCCACGAGCTTTGTTTGTAACAGCGGCAACAGCACCAAGTGCACGATCACCCAGCCACTCAACAATCTTCAACCAAGAAATACCCGTAAATAGAGTAAAGCCTGCTCCCCATAGGAAAAGAAGTACAAGCGTTGTACCCAGCACATTCAGTGTAGGTAGAGACAGACTACTTAGAACGTCACCAACAACGCCACCAGACGAGAAGTACCAAATGTCGTCAAAGTTGATATCAGCAAGACCACAACTGGTAAGAATAAGGATAACTAAACCTAATAGACGAGTACCCCACAACATAAGGTCGATAGGATCGTCTGCGGAGCGCTTACGGCAAATCACCCATGCACCTGCCGTCAGCAGGAATGGCAATGGGTACGCGAGGGAACCGAAGGTAAAGAATAGCGTGTCGGCTAACCAAGCGCCGAACAAGCCACCAGCGTTATTGATCTCTCCGCCCCAAGCAGTTTGGGACCAAGACGGATCGGCTGGGCTAAAGGTAAATAGTGCAACGGCCAACAATACCGAGCTAAGAACGCCAACGATAAAGCAGCACTCTTTTAAGCGTTGGAAGCCATTTAGACGTGAAGACTGAGGCTCTTCACTGGTTTTGATAATGGTTTCGACTTTCTTTGCGTTCTCTTTGAACATAAATCAACTTGAATATGGAAATGAATTAGGAATAAGCAAAACATTCCGAGCGGCACAAAGCCGCTCGGTAAATTGATTTAACCATATCAAAGAGAAAAACCCAATTACTCTATGGAGAAAGCGGAAGCATTTACCGCTTTCTTTGCAAGAATTTAACGAGTTTTAATCACAAGCTGGTTAGTTTGCTTCACTTCTTCCATAACGACGTAGGTGCGAGTGTCGTTTACGCCTGGAAGACGCAGTAACGTATCGCCCAGTAGTCGACGGTAAGCACCCATATCAGATACACGTGTCTTTAGAAGATAGTCGAAATCACCTGACACTAGATGACATTCTTGGATGTCGTCTAGTTTTTGAACAGCTGCGTTAAACTGCTCGAACACATCTGGCGCACCACGGTTCAACGTAATTTCTACGAATACCAATAGTGATGCATCTAGGAACTGCGGGTTTAATAGCGCAGTGTACCCTGTGATGTAACCTTGACGCTCTAAGCGACGCACACGCTCCAAACACGGCGTTGGAGATAGTCCTACACGTTTTGAAAGTTCAACGTTCGAAATACGACCGTCTTTCTGCAGTTCATTAAGAATGTTGCGGTCGATACGGTCTAGTTCCTTGGACGGCTTCTTATAGTTCTCTGCCATTTTTTATTCCACCTTATTACTTCCTTGCAAAAAAATATACTACAACTTTTTAATATTTGGTGCCAAATATTACAAATCAACATCTATACTAGATATTAATTCGACAATAACACCCTACAAACAGTTAATACAACCATTTTAGAAAGAGGACACAGGATGATCATTGGCGTACCTAAGGAAATCAAGAACCACGAATACCGTGTGGGTATGATCCCAGCTAGCGTGAGAGAACTTATCTCACATGGTCACCAAGTTTTAGTTGAGACCAATGCAGGTGCTGGCATTGGTTTTTCAGACGATGATTACATCGCTGTAGGCGCATCCATTCTTCCTACTGCTACAGACGTGTTTGCGAAAGCAGATATGATTGTAAAAGTAAAAGAACCCCAAGCTGTCGAGCGAGCAATGCTCCGCGAAGGGCAGATTTTATTTACCTATTTACACCTTGCACCAGATTTTCCACAAACTGATGAGCTAATCAAGAGCAAAGCTGTCTGTATAGCGTATGAGACTGTAACAGATAATATGGGTCGTTTGCCACTGTTAGCACCAATGTCAGAAGTGGCAGGTCGGATGTCTATTCAAGCAGGTGCGCAAACGTTGGAAAAATCGCACGGCGGTCGTGGTTTACTACTAGGTGGCGTACCTGGTGTTGAACCTGCGAAAGTTGTTGTAGTTGGCGGTGGCGTAGTTGGCGCGAACGCAGCTCGTATGGCTGTAGGTCTTCGTGCAGACGTGACTATCCTAGACCGTAACGTAGATACACTACGTAAACTAGACGAAGAATTCCAAGGTCGCGCTAAAGTGGTTTATTCTACTGAAGACGCTATCGAGAAGCATGTTCTAGAAGCGGACCTAGTGATCGGCGCAGTTCTAATCCCGGGTGCAGCAGCACCTAAACTGGTAACAAAAGAGCACATCGCTAAGATGAAGCCAGGCGCGGCGGTAGTTGACGTTGCGATTGACCAAGGTGGTTGTTTCGAAACTTCTCACGCGACAACGCACGCAGAACCAACTTACATCGTTGACGAAGTGGTTCACTACTGTGTAGCAAACATGCCAGGTGCAGTGGCTCGTACTTCAACATTTGCACTCAACAACGCGACGCTTCCATACATCGTGAAGCTAGCAAACAAAGGCTACCGTGAAGCACTTCTAGAAGACAAAGGTTTCCTTGAAGGCCTAAACGTTATCCACGGTAAAGTGACTTGCAAAGAAGTCGCAGAGAGCTTTGACCTAGAATACGTTGATCCAACGCAAGCTATTGCAATGTTCAACTAATGACAAAATAACGCATAAATTGTCACGTTTTGTTTACAAAAGCCCACTGAAAAGTGGGCTTTTTTGCATAGAGCATTTAGCTATAAAAAAGATCTAAATCTTATAAGCGCAAATTAAAATGTTTCGAGGTGTGACAGATTTAGCGCAAAACTCTGCCAATCTAACACGATAACCACGTTCTTCAAGATAAAGTGCTTTGTCTAAAGCGAGCCAAATCTCCAACGGACGTTGAAATACCAACTGGACCAGACTCAAACGCTCCATTTGCCAAAAGCGCTGTTCGCTTAACTTTTCAAAATGATCGAAGTCGATTTCTTGAGAAAGATCGATGCCCTTCTGTTCCGCTGCCCAGCGACATAACGATTCAAAGCCATCACTTAATTGCGACTTACGAATGCTTGGCACTGGCTGATATCCTTCCATGCCCAAAGCTTGGCGCGTGATCAAATCAAACCCTAAACGAAACACCATTTCTTGCTGACGATGACGGCGTACACGTTCACCACCCGTCACAGTTTGCTGCAGCGGAATACGCAGCTCTTGCTTAGACAGCGAGAGAGAAGACGCTCTGCCCTGCTCCGACATCGGCTGATACTGCTCAGACTGAATCAAATGGTAACAACAAGGCGAGATTGTCATCGCAGCAATGCCGTTTTCGCTGCCGTACTGCATCAAACGAACATGAAGATCACCACACGCATGCAATGCTACTGCGTGTTGGGTTGGCTTAAACACCGCTTTGGCTTGGCTATTGAACGCATCACCTTGAACAAACGTCATTTTCCAATGATGCTCATTTGCCGCTTGTTGCCCCGAATCGCACAGCGCTTGTTGGTATTCAAAACTGGTAACAGGCTGATCGGTTTGCGTTGTCAGGATGCGTCCCAAGTATCCTTTACCTGAACACCATTCCAGCCACTCTTCACCGTGATGATGTTGAATCGCCGCTTCGCCCATAGAGCTAATTTGCTCCAACTTACGGCCAGGAATGCCACTGTCTAACCCGCGAGCAAGCTCTAAGCCGTTTAACGCTAGAGGTTCTAAATGCGTCAGTTCAGCGAGCGTTTCAAGTTCTGGCAAAAAAGGACTAAGTGTCTGTAAAGCGAGCTCAGGTTCTGCTTTGTATTCTTCGATTTGAGAGGGAGAAAGAGACGCTAACCACTGGCACAACTGAGGATGTTGCGCTTGCCAAGGTAACGATGCGTGAAGGCTGCTTTGAAATGGATCGAATCGCCACAACGATTGATTTTCGATTAAGCAGTCATTAATAAATTGAAATTGCGTTTTCATAGCTCCCCCTACAACGAGCGCATTGTAGAGGGAATCGAAACAGCAATGAAGTGTTATCTAACCGGAAGTTCGATGTCTTTAAACATCTCTTCAATTTCTGAGTTCGACTTCAGTGAAATCGCTTGTTCAACCACAGGACGGGTTAAGTGTGGAGCAAAGCGCTCCATGAAATCGAACATGTAAGAACGCAGGAAGGTACCACGGCGGAAGCCAATGCTTGTGGTACTTGCGCCAAACAAGTGGCTTGCATCAATGGCAACCAAATCGCCGTCTTGGTCTTCATCCACCGCCATGCTTGCAATCACACCAACACCGATGCCCATACGAACGTAAGTTTTGATTACGTCGGCATCCGTTGCGGTAAACACCACGCGTGGCGTCAAACCTTCACGGTTAAATGCGGTATCCAACTCAGAACGACCAGTAAAGCCAAACACGTAAGTCACCAGCGGGTAAGCCGCCAAGTCATGAATAGTGACAACGTCTTTCTTCGCCAACGGGTGATCTTTTGGTACCACGATAGAACGATTCCAGTGATAACAAGGCAACATGATGGCATCTTGATAGAGGTGAAGTGCTTCAGTAGCAATCGCAAAGTTCGCTGTGCCTTTGGCAATCGCTTCAGACATCTGTGAAGGCGTACCTTGGTGCATGTGCAGCGATACTTTCGGGTAACGAGCCGTAAAGCCTTTGATTACGTCAGGAAGTGCGTAACGTGCTTGGGTGTGCGTGGTAGAAATATTCAGCGTGCCCATTTCTGGGTGAGTGTGCTCACCTGCCACGGCTTTGATGCTTTCCACGCGCGCCAGAATCTCTTGAGAAATTCGCACGATCTCTTCACCGGCCGGTGTCACCTGCGTTAAGTGTTTACCACTTCGTTCGAAGATCTGAATGCCCAGTTCATCTTCCAACAAACGGACTTGTTTACTGATGCCCGGCTGAGAAGTGTAAAGACTCTCTGCTGTCGCAGACACATTCAGATTATGGTTCACAACCTCAACAATATACTTCAGTTGTTGCAGTTTCATCGTAATCCCTTACTCATTGATTGAGATAATAACGTCATACTTATCTTGCCTACTCGCCAGAGTAGATATAATGATTAGTTATAACGTGTTAGCAACTAAATGAACAGTAATTTCTAACTTATAGCTCAAGCTCATAGCTAATCATTTATCTCGCCTTCATATGCACAAAGTTGAACCTTTAAAATCCGCTTTTTTATACAGCTCACCGTATTCTCTGCTTAAATCCGACGGAAAACGTGTTTGGGGCAAAATAATCAAATAAATAGGGTGCCGGGAGAGAGAAGATTCATGTATTCTCTATCGCTAGTCATACAAAAGTAAAAAGCAGACGCAAAGATATGAATACTGGTTTAATAGTCATTTTGGTAGCCGTTCTACTGGTCTTGATCCTTGGGTACAACATCATGTTGCAGTACAAGGTGAAAGTAGAGACCGCGAAAAGACAGGAGTCTGCTCGTTACGTGACACTGATTGACGGTACCGAAGAGCTTATTGGTCACGCTCACCATATTCCTTTCAGCAAGGACCTACTGCTGTGCCTAAACAATCGCATTCTTGATGCTCTTGAAAGCATGCGCGAGCTGGATCCAAAGAACAAACAGCTTGTCCAACGCATCGAGAACATGAAGCAGCAAATTACTCAACTTAAAGAAAGTAATCAAAGCGGCGAAAGTACGACGTTCAAAATGCCAAGCAGCGACAAGCAAGCAATCCTAATGCTAAAACTGGTTAAACGTCTGCGTGATACGGTTCGTAACGAACACAACAAAGGCCGTTTGGATACACAAACTTACGTAACGGAAAATGCGCGTCTGGAAACGATGCAAATCCGCATCAACATCGAGAACGTGATCAAACGTGCGAACGATTCCATTGCCCGCGGTCAGCCTGGCACTGCCCTACAGCTGCTTCGTAAAGGCATCGATGCGCTCAGCACCAAAAACGACGCATACTCGATTCAAGCGAAACAAAAACTTGAAGATATGCTTGGTGACCTAGATAAGAAACGCCAAGACAAAAACGATGCTGAAATGCAGCAACTTGCCGATAAAGAACGTGACAGTGATATGGATGCGCTCTTCGGCGAGAAGAAAAAGTGGTAAACTCTCCACAAGCTTTCCGCCCTATCCGATTAAAGGCTGCGTTTGCAGCCTTTTTTGTGTCTTATCCCTTTGAAAAGACGCTGGCTGGATAAACCGAAATTTGAATGTAAAGTATTAAAAATTAAAATGATTAATCTCGACGCCTATCAGGACCTTCTTGCTCCAATTAACCAATTCTTGCAATGCAGCACCCCAGATGAATGGGTTGAGGAAGCAAAGAAGCCTGAAAACCTTCAAACCATTTTATTAGACCATCTACTGTGTGAACTGAAAGCCGGCCAATCCGCGATGTTCCTTATCCGTAAATACGCCGTAGACAAAGCCAGCTCACACGCTCTACTCGATTGGTTCAAACCTTATGAAGACTTCGCGTACCGCAAGACAGGCTCCCTTGAGACTCTGAAAGGCAAGAGCAATATTTCTAAAGCGATCATCGCTAAATCAGACTCGCCTTACAGCCAAGATCTGATCGACAAAATGGTTCTGCTGATCAAAGAAGAGTTACACCACTTCTATCAAGTGCTAGAAATCATGGAAAGCCGTGGCGTGGAATACAAGAACATTCCAGCAAGCCGCTACGCGAAAACGCTGATTTCTGAGATGAAGACGCATGAGCCTGAAACCTTGATTGATAAACTCATTATCGGTGCCTACATCGAAGCTCGCTCTTGTGAACGTTTTGCAAAACTGGCTCCGCATATGGACGACGACATCGCGAAGTTCTACGTTTCTCTGCTGCGTTCAGAAGCACGCCATTACCAAGATTACTTAATTTTGGCAGAGCAAATCGCAGGCAAAGATATTAGCGAGCGCGTCGCGGAGTTTGGCCGCCTTGAAGCTGAGCTAATTTCAACACCGGATGAAGATTTCAAATTCCACAGTGGCGTTCCAGTGGTAGTGGCATAGGCTGCAGCCCGACGTTAATTAAATACCAAAAAGCCGGACATCACGTCCGGCTTTTCTTCTGGAACTAATCCCGTACTCACTGTAATTCTGTATTGGCAAGAGATTCACGACTGCGCTCCTTCTTCGCTTTCGGGAGTGACACGCTTAAGACATCTCACAACATCAACATCGTCACTCCCATCACTCGTATCTTCATCCCCAAGAGCGAGGCACGAGCGAGTTGGGGATCTCATACACGTAAACTAAGAACGTGCACTCAACGCCATACGCTGCAGATTCGCATCAATACTCTGGTCACCCTTCAGTCTCTCCCAAAGCTGACCGAGCAAATCTAAACTGCGCTCACTCGGATAACGTTGGGTCGATTCTAATAGCTGCCACTGCCCATCTTCACCTTTCTCAGCAAAGATAAACTCGAACGACAGATTGTTAGAAATACCCAAACGCAAGTCCGTCACAATCAGAGCATCATCTTCCACGCGATAGTTGAGGTAATCGTGAGAAAAAGCCTTTAATCCTTTCAGCGTGTCCGGCTTATCTGCCATCGGCCAACTGCCAAGAGGATGCGTGACAAAATCAATGCGCTGATCACTGTCTAATACCGACGCTAAACCTTCGTAATATTGGCCATCGTCCATCACCACCACGCGCCATAGAAACGTGTTAAACGGCGTTGGTGTAATCAGCACTTGCTGATTCGGTAAGTTCTGCGCAGCCAAGTTTTGCTCAACACGAGACGCAACCATTTGTTGAGAGGCGTATCCCCAACCGAGATAAAGTGTGGAGATAAGCACCACGCTTTGACACCAGCGTCCACCGCGAGATTTAGAAAACAGTGCCACACCGATCGCCAGCAACAGCGGCAAGGTGTAAAGCGGATCGATAATGAACACGTTCCGCAGCTCAAAATAGCCCTCAAATGGCCAAATAAGCTGGGTGCCATACGTCGTCATTGCATCCAGTAAGGTATGCGTCACGAATACACTGACAGTGAGGAAAAACACACGTGATAACGTCCAGAAAGAATCAGGTCGCCAACGGCAATAAAGCCAAGAAATCAGCAGCGCAAAAGGAGGCAATACCAGTAAAGAGTGCGTAAAGCCACGATGCTTAATTGTGTTCTGAACCGCATCACCGTAGTCCAGAATCACATCCAGATCTGGTAAGGTACCGAGAGCCGCGCCCATCAGCAGTACCTTGGCATTACAGTGCTGACCTGCAATCGCGCCAGCAACGGTCGCCCCTAATGCTGCTTGTGTGATTGAATCCATATCCCGCTATCTACACTCATTCATGACAAAGATTGATTGGTTCGAAAACTAAAACGACTTTCAATAAGAGTCAAACCACTCACCCACTTTGTGTCTCTTATTTACTTACTTTTACACACTAAGGGGAGATCAAATGCCTTGGCACGTTTAAAGCCATTTACTGGCTAGCCGTAGCCTCTGGGCGGGAGATTTTCTTGATCAATGCTTCACGTCGGAGATCTAAGATCTCATCAATCAATTTCTCTTTGGCGTTGATGCCAAAGTGCTGATCGTAGTTTTTTACTTTTTCAATTTCATGCGGGTGCAAGCGGTACACCTCATCTTTTAAACGAGCCTCAGCTTCGCTTTTAATCAAGCCTTGGTTTTGTAGCAGCTTAATGATCACTTCATCAGCTGGGTTTACTGCTCTTGACATGTTTCTCCAATCTACAAGTTAAGTTGTTCGCCAAATCGCTGATCAACTCAGCTTATTCATTTGGCATCGCCAATTTACGTCGCACAACTTATAGCCCAAACATGACAACTTTATTGCAGCCCAAGGTCATTTATTAGCAAAGCATCGCATGCACCACTTAGGTTCAAACCTTTGTTTTTCTTCACCATCATGGATCGTGAGTACCCACTTTCAACTTACGCCTCTTTCCGCCGAGCCCCATTCTGTCTGCTCTGAGAGCTCAAACGGACATCTGGCACACATCTCGCTGTAGTGACTGTGCTTTTAATGGTTTTCGGTTGTTACACTCTATTGACAAGGACTTGTTCTGATAAGTCAAAAACCATGAATTTTTTAAACGATTCAATGGAGTGACTTATGAACAAAAACGCGATCCTTCTATCTTTACTCGGTACGGCTTTCTTCTCTTCTCAAGCAGCGGCGGACATCACCGCAATCCGCTCTAGCCTATTACATTTCATCAACGATCCAGCCAAAGTTGAACACCTTCCCGATGCCTATCAGTATTTTGAAGACGGTTTATTAGTGATTGAAGATGGTCATATCAAAGCCATCAAAGCGTTCAGTGAAAGCGATTCGACACAGTACCAAGAGATTGTCGATCACAGGGGAAAACTCATCGTGCCGGGCTTTATCGACACACACATCCACTACCCACAAACTCAGATGATTGCAGCGTATGGCGAGCAACTGCTGGAATGGTTAGAAACCTACACCTTCCCAACGGAAAAACAGTTTGAGGACAAAGCCCACGCCAAAGCCATCTCTCAGTTCTTTATTAATGAACTGCTGAAAAACGGCACCACCAGCGCATTAGTGTTTGGCACTGTTCATCCACAATCGGTGGAAGCGCTTTTTGAGAAAGCGTTAGATAAGAACATGCGTATCATTGCGGGGAAGGTCATGATGGATCGCAACGCGCCAGACTACCTACTCGACACACCTGAAACCGGCTATCAAGAAAGTAAAAACCTAATCAACAAATGGCATAACCAAGGACGATTGCAATACGCCATTACCCCGCGCTTTGCCCCTACCTCGACGCCCGAACAATTAGCGGCTGCTGGGAAACTCAAAGCCGAGTATCCCGATGTGTATGTGCATACCCACTTGTCAGAAAACAAAAACGAAATCGAATGGGTGAAGTCGCTCTTCCCCGACCGTGAGGGCTACTTCGATGTTTACGAGCACTATGGTTTGGCTGGCAAACGTTCTATCTTCGCCCATGCCGTTCACCTGACCGACAAAGAATGGAGTGCATTTCAGCGTACCGATTCCGTCATTTCCTTTTGCCCTACCTCCAACCTATTCCTCGGTAGTGGCCTATTTGATTTAGAAAAAGCGGAACAGAAAGGTGTACGCGTTGGCTTGGGCACCGATGTAGGCGCAGGCACCAGTTTTTCTCAGTTAGAATCCTTAAATGAGGCTTATAAAATCATGCAGTTACAAGGTAAGAAACTGTCCGCATTTAAAGGCTTGTACTTAGCTACATTGGGCGGGGCGACATCACTCAGCCTCGATGACAAGATAGGCAATTTTGAAGCAGGAAAAGAAGCTGATTTCGTTGTCCTCAACTGGGCGGCAACAGACTTGCAAAAACTGCGTTTCCAGCACTCTAAAAACTTGGAAGATAAGCTCTTTGCTTTAATGATGTTAGGCGATGAGAGAAACGTCGAAGCAACCTACATAGCTGGCAAACTGGCCTATTCTGCCGATGGCGAAGTCACTAAAAAAGCGAAAGTTACTAAAAAGACGAAAGTCGAGAACTCAATCTAAACAGACCAAAGTCTTGAGCATCGAGACACCTAAACTCGAAAGCCGGACGCAGTGTCCGGCTTTGTTTTACATCGATACTGGTTCAGAGTAACGGTTAGTGAAAGTAAACCATCATCTCCACTTCATCCCCTTGTTGCGGCGCATCCAACGTGAAGTGCAAATAGCCCGCCTCAGTCACTGGAATTTGCAGAAACTCATTACTGCCTGTGTAGTTAGATGCGTATTCATGCTGATCTGCGGTTGGCCAGTAAGCTCGGCTCGCGTACAGGTCTACATCGCCAATATCAGCATTGCCGTTTGTATCCATTAGCCATACACGCACTTCTTGAACACCTTGCGGTACATAAACCGCCGCATAACGTCGTTCGAATACCTTGAGCGTCTGCGGTTTACCCGATTCCAATACTACAGGCGTTAAATCATCTCGCTCCGGCGTTGTTGGTGTTGGCGCCTCAGTTTCCAATGAGGCCTTTAGCGTTACCGCATTAAATTCAGAACGACCTGTGATGCTCAGGTAATAACGGCCCGGCTTAATGTAGCCCGATGGCTCTGGCTCAAACGTCACGATCTCATTGCTGCCCGCGCCATATTGGCTGAATTCGAAATCGTAGTAATGCGCTTCTTGCTTAAAGCTCATGTACAAATCTGCGTCACCTTGAGCGTCGCCTTGGATCTCGACTTCAAAGTGAGTCGCGTATTCAGGCACATCAACGTAGAACAACTGCTCACTGTAAGCCGCACCGCTCAGCACCACACTCTGGTTCGCGGTAAGCTTAATAACTTGGTCAGAAGGTTCCGTCGGCTCGCCCGGATTTGGATCTGGGTTTGGCTTAGGTGGCTCAGGCTCATTAGAAACGGAACCTAACCAGCGTTCAAACTCACCATCGTATTGCTCACCCAGCAATCGGACCTGCCTCGCCCACTCTGAAAACTGACCAGAACGAGAGAGCGTAAGCAAACTCTCCACCTCTTGCGGATGTTCTTCCAACACAAAGCGCACCGCGAGATAGCCCCAGCGATAAACGCGATTAGTATCGTGAGAGTAAGTGGTCGCAAACACCTTAGATAGGCTCATCTTGCCCTCTGCAATCAAGTCAATCGCCGCATCGTAGCCTTGCTTGTAATGCATGTATTCAGCAAAACCTTCTAGCCACCATACAATATAACCGTGCTCTAAGTTATCGCCGAACGAGCCATATTGGTTGAATCGTGCATCGAGGTAGTGCGTGTACTCATGCTCTAAATTAAGAATAGAAAGCTCGTCACCATTGTTGTAACGGTAAGCCACAAAGCGCGCCACGTTGCCTGTTTCTGCCGGGTTACCTTCCAGATACTGACCGCCGTTGTCGGTGGTATTGCCAAACAAGAACGATGAGTAGTCCGCGTAACTCGCCTTGCTAGCAAACACCGCTACTTCTACTCGTTCATTGCTGTCGTCTGCTACCGGCTGATGACCTGTATTCGCCACTTTATGGAAGTCCGCCTCTTTCGCTGCTAAAACCTCACACGCTTCCTGTGCCTGAGTTTGAGTCAAATCTTGCGAACGAATGATTGCCGGGCCATCACACTCATACCGATTCGGCAGTACTCGCGCTGCTAGATCGCGCTTGGCTTGGTCTAAGTTCAGACCGTTTAAACCTTCTGGTGCGTAGTATCCCATCATCTCAACCGCGGCTAGCCATAGCTTGTCATGCTTGCTCCCCAGCGGATATTGCTCCATCACTCGTTGCATCTCTCTCAATGCCGCGGTACGAGTTGAAGAATAAGGGCTGGCAAGCAGGCGACCCACTTCACGCACCGCGTTATACACCAGAAAACTCGCGTCGGTATCCAGTGCCCACTCGTTTTGCTGAGCGAATTTTATCAGTACTTCTATGTGCTGATTATGGTCTGCCATGTAACGATAAAAATCGTCTCGCACAGCATGGCCAGACATAGCACGGAAGAGGTTATTCAACCCATCGACCCAATGCGTATCTTGCGCAGTTTGCGGGTTAAAACGGCGAAGGGCTGCAAGTTGAGATTCCATCGTGAGCGGCAGTTGCTTCACGTTGTCGACCATCAAAGTCAGGCTCTTCATTGCACCTACTTGCTCACGCCCTTGGTCTAACGCATGACGGTTAGCAAGGAAGGCATTCGTCGATTGGGCAAAACCTTGGCTCAACCCTTGTGAATAATCTGGCTGTTGCGCGTTGTAGCGAACGTAATAAGCCGCGCGTACGAACTCACCTAGGTTTTCCAATTGGCGTGCTTGTTCTGCCTCACCTTGATAACTTGCAATGGCTCGATTCAGAGCGGTCTGAATGCGACTTAAGCTCGCTTCACTGTAGATATCATTTAAAGAATCGGCAGGGGCAGAAAACCAAGATTCGTAACAATGATAAGTGGCAGCAGAGACAGCAGATGCAAGATCCGGAGCTTGCTGAAGCGAAGGGACTTCACACCGCTCTTCAGCAAATGAGAAACTGGAAACACTGGCGAGCATACAAGCGAACGCCAAGCGATGACGTGGGAATAGACGGGTATGAGACATAACGACACTCATTGATTGATTTAATAATTGAGGCCGCTGTTATATTCCTTACAATCGGAATGGTGAATTCAGTTGCATAAAATTTATGAAGTCAGTTCAGGAAATAGATTTTACGCCCTAATTTATAAACTAATTACTAAATATGCCGATTATCTCTCTACGAAAACGTTACGCAACTGATTGAAATATCAAAGATAAAATCTAATCATAAAAAAGCCAGACGGTGTGTCTGGCTTTTTAAATTAAAGAAAGTGTTTAGAGCCGACTATCATCAAAGCCTAACAGATAAAACTCTGCACCAGATGAACGAACTGCATTTTCCGCACTGACCAATAACACGTCAAGCTGCCTTTTTATCTTTGAATTCTCTATTTTCGTATATGTTTTTTTCAAAGTATGTGGCTGAACAATTATCACCCTGTTCTTTACCTTACTGATACCATTTATTTCCTCCAAAGCTTCAATAAAATCTGAAGGATCTACTTTCTTCCCATCTCGCCAACACTCTTTTTTAGATGTACTTTCCAATCGCTCCCTCAAATCCGTTGCGAGAGTTTTTCTTGAGCAATATCTCAAGTTCTTAACACCTTGATTCAAAACAATATCGTGAGCTCCGACTGAAATTTTACGAGTCGGACTATCTGTTTTAGCGGCTTTAACATGAATTAACGATATTAAATGCATTCCTTCATGTTCGACATAGTGAATGAAATCTGCTTTTTCTCCAGCTCCATCATCACAAAAAAGCCAACCAATTTGACGCTCTGTGGTATTAAAATCTTTAGAGTCTAACCAATTACCGCTCCATCTATTTTTCACCCAACAAAATAGCGACTTTTCAATCCCAATATTTTCTAATTTTGGTTTTTTAGGGTCATCTCCTGGCTTTTCTTTTTTGACGTTATAGTCTTCGTAATCAGCCCAGACTATATTATCATACTCTACATCTCTATAACCCGTTTTAAAAACCATACCATTAATTATGGCATGACCAGACTCAAACCAACATTTAATTATATCTGGATAATCAAATATTTTAATATAAGCATCAAATAGTTTTTGTTTATTTCTTTCAGAATTTTTACTTTTCACTTCAAAGTGAACGCTATAGTTATTTACTACTGGTTGTACTGTAATGTCTCCAACCTTTTCACCTTCAAAGAAGACATCTAGAGATATACAACTCTCATCAAAGCCATCTACGATTTCCGCATGATAGGTATAATGAAGTTTTTTAAGAAGTTCTTTTCTTCTCTGCCCATCCTCTTCTGGGTAAAACTCATAGTCTACTAGTGAAAAATCATACGGCTCCTTTAGTTCATTACAATCTGAAATTGGATAAGATAATATACTAATTGGTTTGGTGTCTTGGTCATCATTGCTAGACAGTAGATCTAATATTTTGATCACTATATTTTCGAATGTTTTCCAGTCCTTACAGCTTCCCCTCCAAATTGAAGACTTGAATGGGTTAATACCAACAGATGTTTTTGAATCTGGTGGGCCATACTCTGTACGTACAGCAGACATCATATATGATTGATCAATCAATGGGTCTAGTGTGTCCGCGACGCTATCCCCACCAAGAACTTTAGAGTCGGCTTTAAAATTACTTTTTCCATGAATACCTGACAGCCAAATCATCTTGATCTTATCTTCATTCACAAAGTTGTTGTTTAATTGATTTATACTTATTGGCTTCAGTGTTTTTAAGTTAGATTTGCCAAATAGCTCTCGAATAAAATCTTTTTGACCTTTTTCTGAAAAGTAAAAAGCAAAATATTCATCAACAAAGAATGATACAAAGACATGGTGCTCCATATCCAACAATTCAACATTACCAATTAACCAACTAGGCTTCTTAAGTATCCTATATGGTGTTATATACACTTGACCAATCTCACCAATATTATGCTCGATAACTTCTGAAGGATATATTCCATTCTTTGAACCATCAATTAAACTAGTCATAACAAAATCATGTATATTACGGTAAGATTCATCTCCAACTTTTTGCCCCAAAAGAATAGAAAGATAAGGGGCGATATTATCTTTTTCTATGTCTAAGTAAATTTTATCTGTCATATACATTAAACCTTGTATTAACTCCCAATTAACACTTTAAAATAATGTTCACGGTGATACTGAAGAAACGCCTGTTCAATCTTGTGTTTCTTGTTCAGTGTTAATTGCCCTTCTAGGCCAATCAAACTGAAGTCATCCGCGATTGAGAACACACCGTTATCAAACATCACGTGATGGTTTGGACATAAGCACAGAATGTTTTCGACCACATCAGGGCCGCGATGCGGTTCACCAAGCGGTTTAATATGGGCAGCTTCTGCGTAAAAACCTGCTCCTGTATCAATGGCTAAGCCGCACACTTGGCATTGGTATTGATGCCAGTCTTTCACCTGCTTTGCCTTTCTGTAATCTCGCACGATCTTATTGATCGTTACTGCTTGGCGAGACGTCACTTCATAAAGTGCTTTGGTTGCGTCTTGCAATTCTGCCGCAGGTTCCGAATCAACTTGGACAAGTTTATAACGCCATACTTTGAAGCCGGATAACCCTTGCTCACACCAATAATCTTCAACGCGATATAAGCCCGCATATTGGTAACCTTTAGCAGGAGAATAATGGCTTTGGTGTTTATGACTTCGAGTAACTCGGACGGGTAAACCCTCTAGCTTGTTTCTAGCCAGAGCGAGGTTGGTGCGTTCTAATTTTTGATCGGCAATTTGTTTATTGGTGTTTTCGTCGCGACCACCAGCACCGGTATAGATGATGACATCACCAAAATCTTCGTCGTCTTCATAACCGCCGGAAAGTACGATTGAATCAGCGCCTTCTTTAGCGCCACCACTAATACCAGCCTGCGTTGGAGGATGAATGCCAGATTTGGCTAACGCGGCTCGATTTTCAAACATGTCACCGATTTCTGTATCGGGTATGTGTCCAAAAACTCTCATAGTAAAACCTTGTATGTGTACTACTCAGTGAGAAAAACCATCGCCAATAGCGGCAGTATTCCGACCGATACATACGCTAACGGTATCACAATCAATCAGGTTTATATGCGGTAAACATTCTCATTTTTCACAAGAAGTTTTTGTGGTGACAATCGTTTATTTTCATATAGATAGAGAGCAGCATAGGGTAAACAAAATGCTCGATATTGCATCTCTACCTAAACAAAGATCACAACTTATTATCAAAGTCCGACGTGCGGTTTGCTGTCATCCATATTTAACGTGCTAGTCATAATTATCAATAAGAATAATAACTCTAATTCGACATATGGACAGACAGATGAAACTAACACAATGGATTATTTGGCTAAGTGGCTTACTCGCACTGCCAAGCTTCGCAGATACCGATGTATACCTAACGAATAACTCGGACCAGCCTTTAACGATTCAAGTCACTCACGAAGGCAGTGACTTATTGGAATACGGCGAAGAGTGGCAACAACATGTGCAAGTGCTTGGCCCATGGGAAACTAAATCAATTTTAAGCTTTAACCGCTGGGAAGGCGTTCGAACCGGTCAGCAGTATCGCTTCGAGACCGTAGTTTCTAACCCCTTGGGTGAAAGCATTACTTTAAAGCAAGTGATGGACGGCCATTGGTATAACTCCACCATAAAATATGGTGTCTCCGCTGCCGATGTGGTTCTGGCATTAAAAGAGGATCGCAATATCCACCGCTCTGCGACCGATGCATTTGGTACTCGTACAACCGAGCTGGCTTTTAAATCCGACAAAACCGCTCGCTACGATGACTTGTATTACACCATCACGCCGAACAAGGTCGATGAGATTGCCGATGACAACGAACAACACCTTAAGTTGGTGACTTACAACATTTGGGCTCTGCCAGCGGTGGCTTCTCACATTGGTGACCGCTACGAGCTGATTCCTGAATACGTGAAAGGTTACGACGTGGTGGCACTGCAAGAGGTGTTTGCGGATGGTCGAGAGGCGTTTTTGCGTGAGCTTGCTAAAGAATACCCATATCAAACCAAAATGCTGGATAAGGATGGCTTCAACATTCATGACGGCGGCGTGACGATTGTGAGCCGCTACCCTATCGTGAATCAGGCGCAGTACGTCTTTCCCGATTGTTCTAGTACTGACTGCTTCGCCGACAAGGGCATAAATTATGCGGAGATCATTAAAGGTGGTCAGGCTTACCATGTCTTTGCCACTCATGCCGCCTCTTCTGATACAGACATTGCGCGTGAGCATCGTCAGCGTCAGTTCAAGCAGATGCGCGCGATGGCTAAATCCTTGAATATCCCAGCCAATGAAACCGTGGTTTACAGCGGCGACTTTAATGTAAATAAGTTGAAGTTTCCTGGTGATTACCAACAGATGATCGCGAACCTCAGTGCGGTTGAGCCTGAGTATTCTGGTTATACCGCGTCGACGTTTGACCCGCGCATTAACAACTTTGCAGGCAAAGCGTTATCTGGTGGCGACAATGTGGAGTACCTCGACTACGTGATGGTGAGTAGTGAATATGGCGCGAAGTCGTTTAACGATAACCGCGTAGATGTTCCACGCTCAACGGCAGCAAGTCTATGGAAGCATTACAATCTGTCGGATCATTTCCCAGTTAGTACAGTGCTCAAGCCATGAAGCCAATCGCGTTAATTACTGTGTCCGCTGTGGTGGCGGGCACAATTTGGTTTTCAGCCAAGGGAGGCAAGAGTGATAGCTTGTTGCCGTTATCTTCTGCATTGGAAAAAACTTCTGAACCTCAAGCGAACGACGGTGCATCTTTAGCGGTGAGTCAATCGACTGGTAAGGTCATCGTACCAAAAGCCAAAGAGACCCCCTCTCCGATTGAGGCCATATCTAAGCGCTTGACTGAGCTCAAAGGGCGAGCATTCAAAGCAGAGATAGAGATGTTTTGGCATACGTGTATGTCTGACCACAACTGCGAATCTCAATTGGCTGAGCTTGAAGCGCATTTGTCTGCGGAGCGTTTTGCCCTGCTAGCGAATTACCACCAGCTCAATAGCCTTTGGCAGCAAAGCTTGGGAAATTTGTTGTTTGATGAGCAACAGCCGTTGGCGTCTCGTTTGGCGCTTCTCAAATCAGAAGCAAAAAAGATTTGGGGTGAACTGGCAGAGGTTATTTTTGCTGATGAGTTCGCGCTGTACGATTTTAGTCTGCAAGCCGAGCAATTGGCTTCAACTCCCGCTCAAGACTATGTGCAAGCCTACGAGGATTTGCTCCAAACGTGGCAAGGTAGTGAGGCTGCGTTGGGTTTAGAGAGCCATCAAGCCAAGTATGAGCGTGCGGTCGCATTGATTCCTGATGACGTAACTGAATCAGAGCGTGAGGCGTTGATTCAGGCATTTCAACGAAGTTACCTTTCTGAGCAAGAGAGTGAAGAGATAGTCGCCCGAGCGCAGCAAATTGCAGAGCAAAAGCAGCAAGTACGCGATTATCAAAGTGAGTTGCAGCAACTGGAATCAAGGCTGGCATCGCAAAGAGCCACCAGCCACGCGAGTTGGTCAGATTCCGAGTGGCAACGTTATTACCAACAAGAGGTTGCGGATTTTCGCCGTGAGTTCTTCGCGGGTTAATCACTCACTTGTTTATTGAGATGTAAGGATAACCGAGAGATTACCTACTCGCTCAAAACTTAAACTAGGTCATTCCAGCAAGCCTAGGCGCGACTAGGAATCTGGGTACAGCGAGCTGGAACTTTGAGAGAACATCCGGATTCAACAGCACTTGGTAGGTAGATTCTGAATTACTCTCGTTCCTCGCTTTTCAGAATGACGACATTTCGATCATGTGTGTGAATTGAGTCCCTATAAACCACCACCCAAACCTCAAACGAGTCATTCCAGCAAGCCTAGGCGCGACTAGGAATCTAGGTACAGCGAACTGGAATTTTAAGAGAACATCAGGACTCAACAGCACTTGGTGGGTAGATTCTGAATTACTCTCGTTCCTCGCTTTTCAGAA
>NZ_JAADJW010000030.1:0-63501 GCF_010092875.1 Vibrio sp. LB10LO1 | reverse complement strand
CACCCAAGGGGTTTTGATGGACTCAAAGCAAGAACGAATTGAATGTGTAAGAACTAAAAACAGCTTTCCGAATTAAAGAATTTGCTTGGCGACCATAGCGATTTGGACCCACCTGACTTCCATTCCGAACTCAGAAGTGAAACGAATTAGCGCCGATGGTAGTGTGGGGCTTCCCCATGTGAGAGTAGGACATCGCCAGGCTTTAAATTTGAAGAAGCCCACTCGAAAGAGTGGGCTTTTTTGCATTTGGAGCAAAGTAAATTCATTCCAATGACAAGACCTTGTTAAAGGCGCTTCTAAACTTCTTTTACCATTGTTCACTATTCTTTCTTCCGCCTAAGTAACTGGCTGCGATGTAGTGCTAACGCACTACTTCTCCGCATCTCACCTTGCTCGACTCTGCAATAACTTATAGGCCTTTCTGAAGCTAACCCACAAACTGTATTAAGAAAGTATTCTTGGTTGTATAGAGTACGCTAGAAGGCCGTGTATAACAGTTTTTAAAGAGGGAAGGTGTATAGAGTGAAATGGGTATGGGGTTGATTAATTTGAAATAAGACAGAGAAAGTTAAGAAACCTTTTGGATTCTTAAGTTGGTAGAGTGCTGTAGTTTCACATCAGGAATACTACCATGGTGAAGCGTTACTTGGTTTCGCCCCGAGTGCTTTGAGTAATACATAGCTTTATCGGCGTTAACCATGAGCTCCGTAGTGCTAGATACTTGCTCATCATATTCTGCGACGCCAATGCTTACAGTTGTACTGATCTCAATACCATCAACTTTACATGGCGCATTTTGAATCGCCTCTCTTATTCTCTCTGCCACATCATAGGCTTGTATTGCACTAGTGTTAACTAAGATCACAGCAAACTCTTCTCCTCCTAAGCGACCAATAAAGTCACTACCGCGAATTGCTCGCTGGCAGATCTTGGCTACGTGATGGATCACTTGATCCCCAGAGAAGTGGCCGACTTGATCATTAATCTCTTTAAAGTGGTCGATATCGATCATTATGCAGGAGAGTGTTTGAGACGGTCGCAAATGTGAGCTCATAGCCTTATCTAGGCTGGTTAAGAATGCTCGTCGATTCAATACACCAGTTAGTTCATCGGTCTCTGAGAGCTCTTTCAAGCGCTTTTCAAGTAGGTGTGTTTTCGTAACGTCACGGACAGACCAAATTACCCAATTCTCGCCACTTTGTAGGCCTTCTACAGGCTTGATGATTGCTTCAAACCAGGTCTCTTCTGGATTGTCTAACGCCTCTAGTTCTTCTATTGGCATTAGTAGGTGATCTTGTAGTGCGATACTGTATTTGACGACTTTTGGCTCGTTAGAGTGGAGTACATCACCAATATAACCAAGCAACTCAGCGGCTTTGCTTGTCGACAAAACATCGTTCAACTTGAGGTTGGTATAGCTTTGCGCATTGAAGTACTTTGAATGATAAGTGCCACCGAAACTTTCGATATAGCGACCTTGTTCATTGAGGATAAAGACATGATCAGGGAGGGTATTCAAAATGGCATGGAGCCAATCTTCCCTTTCTTTGTAAATCACGAGGTTAGTTCCTTTATCCAATGTAAGTCTTTGATTATATCTGTTTATATTGAGTTCACAATCAATACCGATCACAGTTCAATGTATCAGATTTGACTAATGTTTACACAGAATATGATGAACGCAGAGCTGGATGGCTTAAAGATACCTGCAGATTCTTGAAGGCAATAAAAAAGGCTTAACCATTGCTGGCCAAGCCTTTTTTACAAAAATACTGTATGAACGTATTAGTTCATGCCGTATTTTTTAAGTTTCTTGCGAAGAGTACCGCGGTTGATACCCATCATAGTTGCTGCGCGAGTTTGGTTACCGCGAGTGTACTGCATGATGGTATCTAGTAGTGGCTGTTCAACTTCAGCTAGAACTAATTCGTATAGTTCTGTTACTTCCTGGCCGTTTAGTTGAGCTAGGTAGTTTTTAAGAGACGCTTTAACAGAGTCACGTAAAGGCTTTTGAGTAATCTGGTCTTGTGACGTTACTGTAGTTACTGTTAATGCTTCTGAAGTCAGATTTTGTTCGAACATATTCGGTCTAGCTCTTCTCTTAATTATGATGCAACGTTATCAAAATAACCCTCTAACGCCTCAAGTTGCAGCTCAGCTGCGTCGATAGCGTTGAAGGTACGGCGAAACTCACTCGCTTGCTCATGCTCTTTTAGATACCACCCAACGTGCTTGCGCGCGATACGTGGACCTAAGAACTCTCCATAGAAACCATGCAGAGCGTTAACATGACCAAGCATAATGGCTTTCACTTCCTCACTTGGAAGCTCATCCATTGTGGTGCCGTTTTCCAAATAGTGATGGATTTCCTGGAAAATCCAAGGACGACCTTGGGCAGGGCGTCCAATCATTAAAGCGTCTGCACCGGTGTACTCCAGTACAAACTTCGCTTTCTCCGGGCTATCGATATCACCGTTTGCGATAACCGGAATGGATATAGCTTGTTTAACCGCTTTAATGCTGTCGTATTCGGCCTCACCTTTGTACATACACGCTTTTGTTCTGCCATGCAGTGCAAGAGCCTGTATGCCGCAGTCTTCGGCTAATTTAGCGATGTGAACACCGTTTTTGTTTTCTGTGTTCCAGCCAGTACGGGTCTTTAACGTCACAGGAACGTCTACCGCGTCCACTACCGCAGTCAAAATCTCTTTGATGATGTCTGGGTATTGAAGCAGTGCAGAACCCGCCAGCTTCTTATTCACTTTCTTTGCTGGGCAGCCCATGTTGATGTCGATGATTTGCGCACCGTTTTCAACACTGAATTGAGCTGCATCGGCCATAAGCTGTGGATCGGAACCGGCAATCTGTACAGAGCGAATGCCCGATTCGCCTTCATGCACCATGCGCTGTTTCGACTTTGACGTTCCCCATAGCTTCGGGTTAGCAGACATCATTTCACTGACGGCCATTCCCGCACCATAGCGAAGACACAACTCGCGAAACGGTCTATCCGTTACACCAGCCATAGGGGCTACGATTAGATTGTTCTTAAGTTGATAATTTCCGATTTTCAAAACGTCATCACAGTTCTGTACCAGCAAGGGCGCGCATTTTACGCATTTTTTTACTGCGTGAAAAGACTAATATTTGAGCATTTACAAATTGTTTTTGTAATTTGTATGAAATTCAAACAATTAGCCCTGAAAACCTTGTCTAGCCTTGCTTACGACCAGAGATGCGACACCATTCACTTTGCTCTGCGATTGGGTCAATGTGAAGCTCGTCACGGTAATGGTTCGCTACATCTTCTGCTTGAGTATCTAAAACACCCGACATTGCAAGGTCGCCATTTGGCTTCACTAGGCTTTTAATGATTGGTGCTAGTTCACGAAGTGGACCTGCAAGAATGTTTGCAACCACAACGTCTGCAATTAGACCTTCAGGCTGGTTTTGAGGTAGGAACACTTCAAGTTGATCGGCTACGCCATTACGTTCAGCGTTGTCGCGAGATGCTTGCAGTGCTTGAGGATCAATGTCGATCCCGATAACTTTTTCTGCGCCTAGTTTGATCGCTGCGATCGCTAGGATGCCTGAACCACAGCCGAAGTCGATTACTGTCTTACCTGATAGATCGAGACCCTCTAGCCACTCAAGACAAAGTGCTGTCGTTGGGTGAGTACCTGTACCGAATGCAAGGCCCGGATCGAGCATTACGTTTACTGCGTCTGGCTCTGGAATTTCACGCCAGCTTGGGCAAATCCATAGACGTTCGCCGAACTTCATTGGGTGGAAGTTTTCCATCCACTCGCGTTCCCAGTCTTTGTCTTCTAGCTGTTCTACTTTGTAAGCAAAATCGTCCGCTAGCATGTTGCTTGCTTTGATTTGAGTGATGATGAAGTTTGTATCAGCTTCTGCATCGTACAGTGCCAGAATGTCAGTATCGCCCCATAAGCGAGTCTCGCCAGGTAGAGGTTCGAATACAGGCGTATCCTGCGCGTCTAGGAATGTTACAGACAGCGCACCAGTCTCTTCCATTAGCATGTCGCCGATTTGCTCAGCGTTTTCATTGGTCGCATTGAGTTTGATTTGAATCCAAGGCATTTGTTTTTGCTCTTAAAGTGAATGAAGTGGCGCAGAGTTTACCAGAACTCTACGATTTGTTTGAGTATAGACTTTATACAAAACAAAAATGCCCACAGATGTGGGCATTTATTATGAGGTTAGCGAAGGCTTATTGTAGGCCTAGCTTCTTCTCTAGGTAGTGAATGTTTGCACCACCGTGCTGGAAGTTCTCATCATTCATGATTGACTCTTGTAGAGTAACGTTAGTCTTGATGCCTTCAATGATCATCTCGCCTAGTGCGTTCTTCATACGTGCAATCGCTACATCACGGTTCTCACCGTAAGTGATCAGTTTACCAATCATCGAATCGTAATGAGGTGGTACTGTGTAGCCTGTGTAAATGTGAGATTCCCAACGAACACCCATACCGCCTGGCGCGTGGAAGCGTTCAATCTTACCCGGTGAAGGTAGGAAACGCTCTGGGTCTTCTGCGTTGATACGACACTCAATCGCATGGCCGCGGATCTTGATGTCATCCTGAGTGAATGACAATGGCTGACCTGCTGCTACGCGTAGCTGTTCTTTAATTAGGTCAACGCCGGTAACCATTTCTGTTACTGGGTGCTCAACCTGAATACGAGTGTTCATTTCGATGAAGTAGAATTCACCGTTCTCGTATAGGAATTCGAACGTACCTGCGCCGCGGTAACCGATTTCTAGACATGCACGAGTACAACGTTCACCGATGTACTTACGCATCTCTTCTGTGATACCTGGTGCTGGTGCTTCTTCAACAACCTTCTGGTGACGACGCTGCATAGAACAGTCACGTTCACCTAGGTGGATAGCACCGCCTTGGCCATCAGCAATCACTTGTACTTCAACGTGACGAGGGTTTTCTAGGAATTTCTCCATGTAAACCATGTCGTTGTTGAACGCCGCTTTTGCTTCTGCACGCGTCATAGCGATAGCTTGAACAAGTTCCGCTTCAGAACGTACAACACGCATACCACGACCACCGCCGCCACCAGAGGCTTTGATGATTACTGGGTAGCCGATACGCTTAGCGTGAGCTTTGTTTTTGTCTTCGTCGTTATCTAGTGGACCGTCAGAACCTGGTACACAAGGAACGCCTGCTTTTTTCATTGCGTTGATTGCTGACACTTTGTCACCCATCATGCGGATGGTGTCTGCTTTAGGACCAACGAAGATGAAACCGCTGCGCTCTACTTGCTCAGCAAAGTCTGCGTTCTCAGATAGGAAGCCGTAACCCGGGTGAATCGCAATTGCACCCGTCACTTCTGCTGCAGAAATGATACGAGGGATGTTTAGGTAGCTGTCGATACCACGAGCAGGACCGATACATACGGTTTCGTCTGCAAGTAGTACGTGCTTAAGATCGCGGTCAGCTGTTGAGTGCACTGCCACAGTCTTAATGCCTAATTCTTTACAAGCGCGAAGGATACGAAGTGCAATTTCACCTCGGTTCGCGATGACTACTTTATCTAGCATAAGGCAAGCCCCGCTTATTCGATTACAACTAGTGGTTGGTCGAATTCAACTGGCTGGCCGTCTTCAACTAGGATTGCAGTTACAACACCTGATTTGTCCGCTTCGATTTGGTTCATCATTTTCATTGCTTCAACGATACATAGTGTGTCGCCAGCATTTACGCTCTGACCAACTTCAACGAATGATTTCGCGTCTGGACTTGGAGAGCGGTAGAAAGTACCAACCATTGGAGAAAGAACTTGGTGACCTGCAGGAACTGCTGCTGGTGCTTCTGCTGCCATTGCTGGTGCGTCTGCTACTGGAGCTGCTGCCACTGGCGCAGGTGCTGCTACTGGAGCTGCTGCGTAATGAACTGGTGCTGGAGCTGCAGGACCACTACGGCTGATGCGTACTGACTCTTCACCTTCAGAGATTTCTAGCTCAGCAATGCCAGATTCTTCAACTAACTCGATTAGCTTCTTGATTTTACGAATATCCATCTTTTCTTTCTCTTTTATCTTGTGATTAAGACAACCCCAAAGGGCTGCAGAGTGTTTGGTTTACTTTGCCTGCAATTTCGCGATTGCTGCAGACAGAGCGAATTCATAACCTTGTGCACCTAAGCCACAAATCACCCCTTCTGCTTTATCAGACAGGTAAGAGTGATGACGGAACGGCTCACGAGCATGAACGTTCGATAGGTGCACTTCGATAAATGGGATGGCTACGCCAAGTAATGCATCACGCAGCGCGACACTGGTATGAGTGAAAGCCGCTGGGTTGATGATAATGAAGTCCACTTTGCCGTATGCAGCGTGGATAGCTTCAATCAGTTCGTACTCACGATTCGATTGCAGGTGTTCAAGTTCCACCCCAGAGTTGTGAGCTTGTTCAGTCAATGCGTCAACAATCTGTGCTAGGGTGTTGTTACCGTAATGTGTCGGTTCACGCAGACCTAATAGATTAAGATTTGGTCCGTTTAGAACTAGAATCCGTGACTTTGCAGACATTATGTTGCTATCTTCCTTTATCGTGAGTGGAACGTTTATATTCCCAAATATACGATACTTCAGCACGATTTTTTTGTTAAAACCGAGCAAATTTTAAAAAATCGACCAAGATTATAGCTAATTCACAGCAATTAGCAGCAATTTACTGGTCTAATCTCCCAATAGCCCCCGTCGTTTCTGTAACCAAGTTAACAAAAACAACATAATTGCCATGTGCTTTTTGTGGTTTATTTTGCGTCCACGCACAAAAAAGCCACCATATGCAATGGTGGCTTTTAGGGCTAGCGTTTAAAACAGGGGCTGGGTGTTATGCCAGTTCTGCCTTCTCTGCAATTAGCTTGTCTACAACACTTGGATCGGCCAGTGTCGAAGTATCACCTAGGTTGCTGGTATCACCCGTTGCAATCTTACGTAGGATGCGGCGCATGATCTTACCAGAGCGAGTTTTCGGTAGAGAGTCTGTCCAGTGCAGTACGTCTGGTGTCGCGATTGGACCAATCTCTTTACGTACCCAGTCTTTCACTTCTTTGTGCAGCTCAGCTGATGGGAATTCACCATCATTCAACGTGACGTATGCGTAAATTGCCTGACCTTTGATGTCATGAGGGATACCGACAATCGCCGCTTCCGCAATTTTATCGTGTGCAACCAGCGCTGACTCAATCTCTGCGGTACCCATTCGGTGACCTGAGACGTTCAATACGTCATCTACACGACCTGTAATCCAGTAATAGCCATCTTCGTCACGACGAGCACCATCACTGGTGAAGTACATGCCTTTGAAGGTAGAGAAGTAGGTTTGCTCAAAGCGCTCATGGTCGCCGTAAACGGTACGCATCTGACCTGGCCATGAATCAAGGATCACCAAGTTACCCTCTGCAGCGGTTTCTTCGATGATGTTACCCATGTTGTCCACTAGCGCTGGTTGTACACCGAAGAATGGGCGAGTTGCAGAGCCTGGTTTTAGATCGGTTGCACCTGGCAGTGGCGCAATCAAGATACCGCCTGTTTCTGTTTGCCACCAAGTATCCACGATCGGTGAGTTTTCATTACCGATGGTCTTGTAGTACCACTCCCATGCTTCAGGGTTGATAGGTTCACCTACTGAGCCCATTACACGCAAACTTGAACGAGATGTTCCGGCTACCGCTTCGTTACCTTTCGCCATTAGGGCGCGAATCGCTGTTGGTGCAGTGTAGAGAATGTTTACTTGATGCTTATCAACCACTTCACTCATGCGAGCCGTGCTTGGGTAGTTTGGTACACCTTCGAACAGAATGGTTTTCGCACCGTTCGCCAGTGGACCGTAAATTAAGTAAGTGTGACCCGTAATCCAACCCACATCCGCCGTACACCAGAACGTTTCACCTTCTTGGTAATCGAACACGTATTTGAAGGTCATGGTTGCGTACACTAGGTAACCACCTGTGGTGTGCAGCACGCCTTTTGGCTTACCTGTTGAGCCTGAAGTGTAAAGAATGAATAAAGGGTCTTCCGCTTTCATCTCTTCTGGTGGGCACATATCAGAAACGACAGCCGTTGCTTCGTGCCACCAAACGTCACGGTGCTCGTGCCAATCAATGTCACCGCCCGTACGTTTTAGAACGACAACTTTGTCGATGGTTTTTACTTCTGGGTTTGTCAGTGCTTCATCAACGTTTTTCTTCAGTGGTACTGCGCGACCACCACGAACGCCTTCGTCAGCAGTGATAACGATTTTCGCATCTGAGTCGATGATACGACCGGACAGTGCTTCTGGCGAGAAACCACCAAATACCACGGTATGAACCGCACCAATACGCGTACATGCCAGCATTGCGATAGCCGCTTCTGGCACCATTGGCATGTAAAGACAAACCACGTCGCCTTTGTGCACGCCTTGCTCTTTTAGTGCGTTAGAGAACTTACACACTTCTTTGTGCAGTTCATTGAATGTGAGGGTTTTGTCGTCGGCAGGATCATCGCCTTCCCAGATGATCGCGACTTCATCGCCACGCTCGGCAAGGTGACGGTCAATACAGTTTGCAGATACGTTCAGCGTGCCGTCTTCGAACCAGCGAATGTCGACGTGACCAGTATCGAAAGAGGTGTTTTTAACTTGAGTGAATGGCTTAATCCAATCGACAACTTTACCGTGTTCGCTCCAGAAGCCTTCAGGGTCGCTTACCGACTGCTGATACATGGCTAGGTAAGTGTCATTATCCGCATGCGTATGGTTTTTAATATTTTCTTTTACCGGATAAACGTGGGCTTCGCTCATGGCTTCTCTCCTTGTGCCTTTAATTCTCGACCTTCGTCTTTTGTAGGGCTGTTTCCGTTCTTTAGTCTGTGATTCATCAAGAACGTTGCTGTGCATATAACTGTCAGTCACAGCGCGTATTTCCACAATTAGACTTTAGGATGAGAGTGAGGAATGCGCCGCGATATTACTGAATTTAAAGCGAATGTGGGACGTGGATCGAAAGCTGAGTATTGAACCTATTGGGTATAAGGCACGCTCAGGTTTGGTAAATCGCCTTTGGTTAGACGCACATACACCAAAGCCGCGGATTTTGCGTCTTGCAGGGCATCGTGTTTGTCTTGAATCGGTAGCTCGAGATGCTTACAAATTGCATCAAGACTTAAGTCGAAGTAGGCGTTAGGCAAATGACGTTCGAGCTTGTCGTGATAAATCTGGCTCACTTCGATAAGCGGGTTAGGGAGTGGGAAGCCTAAATGCCTCAGACAAGCGAGGTCGAGGATCTTTTTGTCATAGCGAATGTGGTAGCCAACCAAAGGGCGATTACCGATAAAGTCGAGTAACTTGATGAGCGCTTCTTTTTCGCTGATACCATCCACCAAATCTTGGTGGCGGATATGGTGAATTTTTACCGAGCCTGAATCGAGTGATTGTGGGGCGCGCAGTCGAACTTCGAACGGTTTGCTGGTGATGATGCGATTGTCGATGATTTTTGTCGCAGCGATGGTGACCAGCTCGGCACGGTTGGGATCCAAGCTGGTGGTTTCGCAATCGAGAGAGACAAACTCGCCTTTTTGCGGCGAACAAAACAGTGGCCGATAAGGTGAGCCTTTCAGCTTGTAATGCCAGTATTTCCTTTGTAGCCAATTCATCCCTGTTACCTCTCGTCTTATTTGCCTAAAAGACTCTAATCACGGATTTGATAATGGAAGCCCAAGAACTGCTTAAATTTCTTCACCACGTGTAAGCTGTGGCGTAGCAAGTCTCGTTCTGTCCTGTCTAACTGTTTGATGTCGATGTTGTTCAGTGCTTTTTGCTTACTCAATTGCTGGTTCAAGCGGATCTTGAAGAACAGCTTCAGTGCCTCATTGAGGTTATCGGCGGTTTCCGGCTCTAAGATGCGTTTGTTTCTCAGTGCTTCGATACGCTTGAAGGTGTTCTTCTCTTCAATCGCGTATTCCAATGCCAAAGTGCGAATACCATGCACGATTGGGAAGATGCCGCCGCGCTTAATATCCAGCCCGTCCTTGGCACTTTTTACGTTACCAAACAGAGTAAGAGGCACGGAAAATTGCAGTGCAGGGCGAGTGAAATCGGACAGAATCAACATGCGATCTTCCATGCTGTCTCTGAGGTGTTCGGCGATCGGCGTGAGCAGCTCTCGGTTGCCTGCGACCGCATGAGCGTCGCTGAAGATGGCTAAATCCATGATTTGTTCTGGCTGTGCTTTGGCAATCCAACCATCGAGCGTTTTAATCCAGTCTTGCTGTGTTCGAACCCACTTCGGATTGTTAACCATGACTTTGCCTGGGCAGAGTGGATAGCCCAGTTGCTGCAAGGTGTGGGTGAGGGTTTGCATCACTTCGGCGCAATGTTCCCATTCCAGCCCATCTTGGATGATCAGTGCGTTATCTTGATCGGTTTTGAGGATTTGCTCTCCGCGACCTTCCGAGCCCTGCACAATCAGACAACAGTGATCGTGCAGGGCTGGTGGCACCACAAGCTCAAACGCTTTTTCGATGATTTGCTCGTTCACGGCAGATATCAGCTCCATGATGAAGCGAGTGCGGATGCCGTTGGTCAGTAAGCTGTCCACCAACTGACGCTGTCGATTGGAAGCAAGAGCTAACTCTTCCACGCTGGTTGCTCGCGCTATACTGAGTGTCAGTACGTGTGAGTGAGTGGAAAACGCGCTGAGGATTTGTGTCATATCCAACATGCCGACCGCTTGATTGCCTTCACACACCATTAGACGCTTCATGCGATTGCGCGTCATGGTGATCATGGCGTTAAACAAGAAGTCACCATCATCGACGTGATAAACAGGGAAGGTCGCAATCTTACTCACTGGCGTATCGAGTAGGTGGTCGTCAAGCATCACGGCGTGGAGCATATTGGTTCGCGTCACTATCGCGTAGGGATGCGCCGATGGATATTGCTCTAGGCGTGGGTCATCTTGGTTGAGCTGAACCAAAGCGGCATCAATGCCATTGTCTTTAAGTGTTTTAGTGACCTGATTAATTGGCATATCGGACGCCAATAGCATTGGTGGATGATAGATACTGCTATCGACTTTAGTCAGAATGAATTCCGCGAGGTTTTGCTGCTGTTGAGCCGCTTCAATGAGGGCTTGGCGTTTGGATAAGTTGTTATCGAAGTAGGCAGCGAACTGTCCGTTCTCGTTATACAGCTCAAGAAACACGTCCTTGGGCAGCAAGTACGACAGGGTATCCTCCAGTGCCACATACTGATGGCGGACACTTTCTTCAAACAAAGAGCGCACATCAAACATGTCGTCATTAGCGTAGTGAGCAAACACTTCGTCTTGATCTTTGGAGCGCTCTTCCACTGCGCCTTTAATTAGCACGTGTAGGTGAGGGTTGTTTTGCCCACAAGCTAAGATGACATCTCGCGTTCGGTAGTACGCCACATCAAGAGACGAGCGCAGTCGATTTTGCTGTGCGTCAGTCAGGCGGTCGAACGGTGGAGATTGCATGTTAAATTTGTCAGGCATGAGGGCACCTAAACTTGGTGGGAACACATTCCAAGTCTGACAAATTTCCCTGCCGAAGCCAGACGACTTTGGTCTAAATCGTCACAATCTAATTTTGCATTTCGAGATCCTGTGCCATTGAGGAAACGGTAAGTTGCCGATTCTTCCCTTTTTCTATTACGCATTGCGATCCATAATTCCGCGTCCCAAACGTTTACGTGTCGGAAGTCGTTAGTTTTTTCGTTTTTTAGGATGTCAGTGATGTTGAAACCCTCTCCGTATGGCTGGATTTCCCAGTACTTTCTCGGATTCTTTTTTGCGTATGGCGTGTATCTGCCATTTTGGTCGTTGTGGTTTAAAGATCAGGGTGTTTCTCCGACAGATATTGGTCTGTTGGTTGGTTTGGGCTTAGCGACGCGCTGTGTGGCGAACATGGTACTTACGCCACGTTTGCATAAGGTTGAGCACATTATGCCAGCGCTACGCTGGTTAAGTTTTGCTGCCCTCATTTTTGTTGGTTTCCACTTTTTCACTGGCGGTAATTTCTGGTTAATGGCGCTTGCCACCGTCTTGTTTAACTTGTGTTGTGGTCCTGTCGTGCCTCTGTCTGATGCTATGGCGAACTACTACGCTCGTTTGAAGATGCTCGATTACGGTCGTACCCGTTTGTGGGGCTCGGTTGCCTTTATTGCTGGCTCGACAGTGGTGGGTTACTTGGTGGCAGAGTTTGGCTCGGACATGATTTTGTACACGGCAATGGTCGGTGTGTTTATCTCGTTCTTGTTTGCGATGCGTAACACCAATCCAATGCCGGTGACGCGTGGTGGTCAACATTCTGAGCGTCCAAAACTCTCAGCATTGCTGACGGACAAGCCAGTCGTGAAGTTCCTGGTGCTGATGGCGTTAATCCAAGGCAGCCATGCGGCATACTACGGTTTTAGTGCGATTCACTGGAAAGCGACTGGTCACTCAGAAGACGTGATTGGTTACTTGTGGAGCCTAGGTGTGGCAGCTGAAGTTGCTGTGTTTGCTTTGAGTAAGCGTCTATTCGCTGGCTGGTCTCTGCGCACTCTGTTTGTCGTGGCGGCTGGTGGTGTGATGCTACGCTGGGGAATGACAGCTGCAACAACCTCTATTTTGGCGCTGGTAGTGGTGCAAATGCTTCACGGCGTGACGTTTGCAATGGCGCACATTGCTGCGATTCAATACATCCAAAACTCAGCAGAGAACAAGATGGTGGCATTACAGGCATTGTACAACGCGATTCCACTGGGTGCGTTTATCGCGCTGATGACGGTGATCAGTGGCTGGGGTTACGAGCACTGGGGCGCAAATATCTTCTGGTTGATGGCGGCGATGGGTTTTGTCGCGTTGTTCATCAAAGTTGAGCCTCAAAATGATGAAAGCAACGTGGTTGACCTCTCAGCTAATGCCTCCGAAGCACAGAATTAAGCTTCTGTGACAGAGATTAAAAACTAACCTTTGTCTCGGTTGTGAAAGCAGTGTTAAATGAAACCTCTCCCTTATGGAGAGGTTTTTTTATTCCTTGCTTTAAAAACAGCAAGAAAGGCAAGAAAAGTAAGAAAGGATATCGGATGCAAGGATGGCTAGTGATTCCCGTTTCTTTGGCGTATTTGGGAATCCTGTTTTTAATCGCTTGGTACGGTGACAAACAAAAGAGATGGTTAGCGCGTTGGCGACCATGGATCTACAGTTTGTCGATTGCAGTGTACTGTACATCGTGGACCTTTTACGGCACGGTCGGACAGGCGAGCAACAACCCTTGGTCCTTCTTACCCATCTATATTGCACCGATCATCGTGTTTACCATCGGTTGGCGCGTGCTCGCTCGGCTGATCTTGATTGCCAAGCGCGAGCACATCACCTCCATTGCCGATTTCATTGCCGCCCGCTATGGCAAATCACAAGGTTTGGCGGTGGTTGTCACTTTAATCGCCGTGGCAGGCATTCTTCCATATATCGCTTTGCAATTGCGTGGCATCACCATGGGGTTGGAGATCATCGCGCCAGATTTAGCATCTGATCTCAGTTATCAAAACTACAGCGTGTCTTGGTTTGTGGTCGGAGCGATGGCGATCTTCACCATGCTGTTTGGTACGCGTCATATCGATAACACTGAACATCACCGCGGCATGATGATGGCAATTGCGTTTGAATCAGTACTCAAGCTGGTGGCGTTTTTAGTGGTGGGCGTGTTTATTGTTTGGCTTGCGATGGATACCGAGAGCTTCCATCTCGCCGATATTGCCGCTGAAACCTATGAATCACCCAATATTCCGACTTTGTTGATTCATACCATTCTGACTATGCTGGCGATTGTCTGTTTGCCACGTCAGTTCCACACCATGGTGGTCGAGAATGAACGCGCGCAAGACTTGCACGTTGCGCGTTGGTTGTTCCCACTGTACCTGATTCTGATGGGCATTTTCGTCCTGCCAATCGCGTGGGTAGGGCAAAGCCTATTGAGTGGCAGCCCTGCCGATACGTACGTGATCAGTGTGCCGATGGCGGTGGGCGCGAATGACATCGCCTTGCTGGCATTTTTGGGCGGTACTTCCGCGGCAAGCGGCATGGTTATCGTCTCGACCATTGCCTTAGCGATCATGGTATCGAACGATTTGGTGATGCCGCTGATTCTACGTCGGATGAAGTTATCAAAGCGTAATCATCACCATTTTTCTACGCTGTTATTACGTATACGTCGCGGACTTATTCTACTTCTTTTGATTGGTGCATGGGGCTTTTATCAGGCTTTAGATAGTATCCACTCACTCTCTGCGATAGGTTTTCTCTCGTTTGCTGCGATTACCCAGTTCGCCCCGTCTCTGCTTGGCGGTATGTACTGGCGTCAGGGCAACAAGAAAGGCGTGTATGTTGGTTTGCTGGTGGGTTTCACCATTTGGTTGATTACTTTGATGAGCCAAACCGACATGCTGGCGGGCGATGCAACCAACAACTTGCTGATTTGGCTGATCACGCCACCAGATTTATTGGCAGGCTTTGATATTGCCGTTTCTGACTGGGGTATGATCCTCAGCGTGGTGGCGAATGCTGCCTGTTTTGTTGCGGTATCGCTAGCTACGCGCCCAAGCATAAGTGAACGTTTACAATCGGCTTCATTCGTTGGTACGCCGTTGCCTGAAAGTGAAAACATCAGCTTGTATCAGAGCCGTGTCACGGTCAGTGAGCTGGAGATGTTAGCGTCACGATTTGTCGGCCGCACGCGAGTGAAATCTGCCTTCCAAACCTATTGGAGTCAGCAACGCGAAGAGCTGCTTCCCAATCAACAAGCCCCCTCTACCTTAATTCGACACACCGAACGTGTACTTGCAGGTGTGTTTGGTGCTTCTTCAGCTAAGTTAGTACTTACTTCTGCTTTGCAAGGCAGAAACATGCAGCTTGAGGAAGTGGCGACCATCGTTGATGAAGCCTCAGAACTGTACGATTTCAGCCGTGGCTTGCTGCAAGGTGCGATTGAACACATTGGGCAAGGTATCGCAGTGGTCGACAAGCAACTAAGGCTGGTGGCGTGGAACCAACGTTATCTGGAGTTATTTGTTTTCCCGCCGGGATTGATTCAGGTCGGGCGTCCGATTGCAGATGTGATTCGTCATAATGCTGAGCAAGGTTTATGTGGTCCGGGTGACCCTGAAGATCACGTTCGTCGCCGTGTTTATCACCTTGAACAAGGCACGAGACATACCTCTTCCCGTGTGCGTCCAGATGGTCGCGTAATTGAAGTGCAAGGCAACCCAATGCCTGGTGGTGGTTTCGTTATGAGCTTTACCGATATCACCGTGTTCCGCGATGCAGAGCAAGCTCTGAAAGACGCTAATGAGACACTAGAAGAACGCGTTCGTGCTCGTACTCGTGAGTTGGAACAACTGAACAAACAACTAGTGGCAGCGACGCAACGTTCTGAACATGAGTCGCAGTCTAAGTCGCGCTTCTTAGCCGCGGTGAGTCATGACTTGATGCAGCCGCTGAATGCCGCACGACTGTTTGCTTCTTCGTTGTCGGAAGTGGCCAAAGACAGTGAAACCCAAAAGCTATCGACCCACATTGAGAGTGCGTTGGGGGCGGCGGAAGATTTGATTGGTGACTTGCTGGATATTTCACGTTTGGAATCGGGCAAGTTGGACGTCAATGTGCATGGCTTTGCAGTCAATGATGTATTAGCTAACTTGAATGCTGAATTCAGCGCACTAGCGAAACAACAAGGCATTGAGTTCACCATGATCCCATCGTCTTTGATGGTGAAATCCGACCCGAAATTGCTGCGCCGCGTGGTACAGAACTTCCTTACCAATGCATTCCGTTATAGCCCGAGTGGTAAAGTAGCGCTTGGTGTGCGTCGCGTACAAGGGCGAGTGCGTATTGATGTATGGGACAACGGCATGGGTATCGAAGAAGAGAAGCAACAAGAGATCTTCGAAGAGTTTAATCGTGGTACTCAAGTTCGTTCTGACCAAGGTTTAGGGTTAGGTTTGGCTATTTCGAAAGGGATTGCCCAAGTGCTAGGGCATGAAATCTCGATGCGTTCTTGGTTTGGTCAAGGCAGCGTGTTCTCGATTACCTTAGATAAGGCAGAGAAGGTGCACATTCCGGCAGTCAAAGCAGTGAAGAGTGCACAATCTGACTTGAGCCATATTCGTGTGCTGTGTGTCGATAATGAGCCGGATATTCTGGTCGGAATGGAAAATTTACTCTCACGCTGGGGCTGTGATATTCGCATTGCGACCGACATCGTTGAGAGTCTGAAAGCGATCGAAGACGATTGGTTGCCGGATGTGATTTTCTCCGATTATCGTTTAGACAATGGTAGAACAGGATTGGAAGTGTTGCAGCAATGCCGCTTGCGTCTGGGTAATCGCTTTGAAGGGGTGATCATCAGTGCCGATCGAACCGATGACATGATGGAAGGCATTAAAGCCAATGGGTTCAGTTTTATCGCCAAACCGGTGAAACCTTTGAAATTACGTTCGGTACTCAATCGAGTCGCCTAGAAAAAAAAGACCTCCGATTGGAGGTCTTTTGCTTTAAGGGGGTGATCGGTCGGTGGCTTATTCTGCAACGCCGCCTTGAGTCAGTTTGGCTGGATCGAGCAATCTTTCTAATGTGGCACGATCTAAGTCCGTTTCTTCTTCCGCTACATCAATGATAGCGCGACCTTGTTTGTAGGCTTTCTTCGCCACTTCCGCTGCTTTTAGGTAGCCAATCACAGGGTTAAGTGCGGTGACCAGAATCGGGTTCTTCGCCAGTGCAACATCAAGGTTGTCTTGGCGCACTTCAAACGTCGCAATGGCTTTGTCTGCCAAAGCAACGGCGCTGTTCGACAGCAGTTCAATGCTTTCTAATACATTGTGAGCTATCACTGGCAGCATCACGTTAAGTTGGAAGTTACCCGATTGACCTGCAACGGTAATGGTCGCGTCGTTCCCAATCACTTGTGCCGACGCCATGGCTGCTGCTTCTGGAATCACAGGGTTCACTTTGCCCGGCATGATAGAAGAGCCCGGTTGTAAGCCTTGCAGTTCGATTTCACCTAAGCCTGCTAGTGGACCTGAGTTCATCCAGCGAAGATCGTTTGCGATCTTCATGATCGCAACTGCTGCTGTTTTGAGCTGTCCCGATAGGGCGACGATCGCATCCTGACTGCTGAGATTGAAGAAGAAGTTTTTGCTTGAAGCAAACTCTATGCGCGTTGATTGCGTTAGGTTATCGGCAAAAAGATCGGCGAAGCGTGGATCGGCGTTGATCCCTGTACCCACCGCTGTTCCGCCTTGAGCTAACGCTTTCACTGCTGGCAGTGTTTGTTCGATGGCTTGTTTAGCGTGTTCGATTTGGAACTGCCAACCACCAAGCTCTTGAGCGAAGGTAATTGGCATCGCATCCATGAGGTGCGTACGACCTGTTTTCACCACATCTTTCAGGGCTTGTTGCTTAGTCTCTAGTGTTTCACTTAGGTGGGACAGTGCAGGCAGTAGCTGTTTCTCAATCGCAATTGCCGAGCTAACTTGAATCGCAGTAGGCACTACGTCGTTACTGCTTTGACCCATGTTGACGTGATCATTTGGATTGACTGTTCCGCCTAGGTGCTCAGACGCCAATGTTGCAATCACTTCGTTGGCATTCATGTTGGAGCTGGTGCCCGAGCCGGTTTGGAATACATCAATAGGGAATTGGTCGAGGTGCTTACCATCAATGATTGCTTGAGCGGCATCGGCGATAGCATTGGCAATATCACCTTCTAGCAAGCCAAGTTGAGCATTGGTGAGCGCTGCAGTTTGTTTGATGTGAGCGAGAGCTTGGATAAAGCCAGCCGGCATGGTGTGTTTGCTGAAAGCGAAGTTATCGACAGCGCGTTGAGTTTGGGCTTGATACAAAGCGTTCGCTGGGACTTTGACTTCGCCCATGCTGTCCGCTTCGATACGGAATTCCGTGTTCATGGTAGGTTCCTTTTGTTTAATCGAGTGGCGTCTGTATCAGACGTAATTGTTGTTGTAATGAGAGAAATTTCACATCGCCATCCTCAAACTGGTAGTAGTAGCGTTTGAGACAAAGTAGCGGAGTGTGAATGGAATCGAGGCAGACTCGGCGGAAGATGCGGCTACGGGTTGGGTCTTGAATGGCATCCAGTAGATGGAAGTAGACTTGGCGCAAATACAGCTCACACAGCAACAGATTCTGGTGCTCTGCATCGTGATCGTAGATGGATGACAGCACCATTCCCCAATGGACGTAATCATGAATCACATCGGGTTCAAAACCGCTTGGCGCATACACGTGTAGGAATCGGTCTTGCGCTTTAAAAAATGCATTGTAGATGGCTTGGCTGCTGTCCATAGTTACCTCGATACTTAAGATAATGATAATTATTATCAATAAATTATCGATTAACAACCACAGCTTTTTTAAGGAAATAACACAACAAAAAAAGCCGATACTCGGACTCAGTATCGGCTGAAGTAAATGAGCTCAATCCCTACAACTGAGCTCGGTATTTTTTGCGAGATAGGGCGACCTCAAACAGCAATGCTTGTTCAGAGGCCGATAAACTTACTGCTCTGTAAACAAGGTCTCGTATTTCACAAACGCTGTTTGCGTTTCACCGTAGTAAAGTGTGCCTTCCGATTGAATCGCAACACGTAGCCAACTGTCTGCTGATGCTGGCTTAGGTAAAGTGATGATCCAGTTTTGCCCGTCTTGGCCCGCTGGCGTCATATCGATGGGCTGTGCGTTTTGCTCTTGGCTATCCACCACTGATAGCTTCACCCCTTCCAGCGGATAAGCCGCATGCAAAGACAACTCTAAGCTATCTTGCGTTAGCTTTTCTGAGCGAAACTTCACTTTAAAGTCACCGTTCTCCATATCACACAAGCCACTGGTATAACGGCAATTCGATTTGCTGATCAGCTTGTAGCTTTCCCCTTCTTTAGCGGCATGAGGCTTTTCACTCAGAGCCATGTCAGTACCGAAATAAGCGATCAAAGACAGAATTGGGGCGATCAACAGAGCGATAATAAAGTGCTTGTTTTTGAACATGTTGGCTTCCTTGCTACAACGTCATAAGGTTAAATTAACCTAATCTAGCGAATAAAAAAGCCCCAAGCGGGGCTTTTGTGGTTTGGGTTATATTTTAGTGGTCTACCGCACCGCCAGCACCTGCTGGTACACGTACGTGCTCGACAAGGTCTTTTACTTCTTGTGGTGTTTCTGCTGTTACTCTTGATACAGCGAACGCCACAACAAAGTTAAATACCGCACCAATTGCACCAAATGCGTTTGGCTCGATGCCTAGGAACCAGTTCTGACCCCAGCTTTGTAGGTAAGTCCAGTCAGATACAAACAAGATGCCTTTGTGCTGGAACACGTAGAACAGCGTGATACTGATACCAGCAATCATACCTGCGATTGCGCCTTCTTTGTTGATGCTCTTACTGAAGATACCCATCATCAACGCAGGGAAGATGGAAGATGCTGCCAGACCGAAGGCGAGGGCTACCGTACCGGCGGCAAACCCTGGCGGATTCAAGCCTAAGTAACCGGCGACTGCGATGGCGACTGCCATGGAGATTCGACTCGCGAGTAGCTCTTTCTTCTCGGATATGTTCGGATTTATCACACCTTTGATTAAGTCATGGGATATCGCGGATGAGATAGCCAGTAGTAGACCTGCAGCTGTCGATAGTGCTGCTGCCAGACCACCTGCTGCGACAAGCGCGATTACCCAGTTAGGTAGCTTAGCAATCTCTGGATTTGCCAATACCATGATGTCACGGTCAACTTTCAGCTCGTTGGTTGCTGGGTTTGACGTGTACTCAATCAGACCGTCGCCATTCTTGTCATCAAAGCCTAGTAGACCTGTTTTCTCCCAGTTCTTGAACCAGTCAGGACGCTCATCGTAAGCAAGGTGCTGACCAGGAGCTGGGTTAACGGTATCCATTAGGTTTAGACGCGCCATTGCAGATACTGCAGGTGCTGTAGTGTAAAGGATAGCGATGAACACAAGTGCCCAACCGGCTGATGTACGAGCATCACGAACCTTAGGTACAGTAAAGAAACGGATGATTACGTGTGGTAGACCCGCAGTACCGATCATCAGTGACATGGTGTACACAAACATGTTTAGTGTGTCGCCACGAACTTGGGTGGTGTATTCACTAAATCCGAGCTCGGTGACCACTTGGTCGAGCCTATCGAGCAGATAGACATCGGTGCCTTGTATGGTACTACCTAAGCCGATCTGTGGTAGTGGATGACCTGTAAGTTGCAGAGAGATAAAGATTGCAGGAATAGTGTAAGCTAAAATGAGTACGCAATATTGAGCAATCTGCGTGTAGGTAATGCCTTTCATGCCGCCCATTACGGCGTACATAAATACGATACACATACCGATCAGTAGACCTGTTGAGTAATCCACTTCTAGGAAACGACCAAACGCCACGCCCACGCCTTTCATCTGACCGATAACGTAAGTCACCGATGCGATGATCAGACACACAACCGCTACGATACGCGCTGCGTTAGAGTAGAAACGCTCACCTACGAATTCTGGCACGGTAAACTTACCGAACTTACGTAGGTATGGGGCAAGCAGGAGTGCAAGCAGTACGTAACCGCCTGTCCAGCCCATTAGGAATACCGAACCGCCGTAACCCATGAAGGCAATCAAGCCCGCCATAGAGATGAACGATGCTGCTGACATCCAGTCTGCTGCGGTCGCCATGCCGTTAGCGATCGGGTTGACACCGCCACCTGCTACATAGAATTCTTTGGTTGAGCCCGCACGAGCCCAAATTGCAATACCGATGTAGAGGACGAATGTCGCGCCAACCACTAGATAGGTAATAGTTTTCAAATCCATCTGAGTTACTCCTTACTCATCTACGCCGAATTCACGGTCGATTTGGCGCATCTTCCACGCGTAGTAGAAAATAATACCTAGGAAGGCATAGATGGAGCCTTGCTGAGCAAACCAGAATCCGAGTTTGTATCCACCTAATTGAAATTGATTGAGTTCGTCGACAAATAAAATGCCGCAGCCGAAAGACACCACGAACCAGATGACCATCAGGGTAATCATGAGCTTCACGTTTTTGTCCCAGTAGGCTTTGGCTCTTTCTTCGCTTTCAAATGCCATTGCCGTCTCCTTACGATTGGTATTGTTGTTAAAAAAATGTTTCAACATGAACATTAGCAAGGTGCTGGCAAGAACTCTTTTCAACTTTAGTCGGGACGCTAAAAAGCAAAAACGCCCATTTTTAGGGCGTTTGAGAGGAGGTGGAGATAAAAGTGTGATGTTAATTTGATGTTAAATTAGCCAAAGGTCTAAGAGTTTTATCAATTAACATAGAAATCTTTTATACCAAGCAGCAAATTATTCAGTGCCACGGCCGCAAGGATAAGCCCCATCACGCGGCTGATGATGGCTGCGCCAACGTTACCAATCACTTTTTGAATTGTGTTTGCACCTAGCAACAAGAATAGGGTAACCAGAAGGACTGCCATCATGACGCCTGCGGTCATCGCCTGGTCGATAAAAGAGTAGCGGTTGTTATCGGTGAGCATCACGATGGCCATCATTGCTCCCGGTGACGCAATTGAAGGGATAGCAAGAGGGTAAACGGCTAAGTCAGCAAGATCAGAGTGGCTGACTTCTTCACCCAGCTTTTGTTCTTGTTCTGGTTTGCTCTCACCAAAGATCATCGACAGTGCAAATAGCAATAGCACTAAACCCCCAGCGGCTTGAAAGGCAGGTAATGGGATTTGCATTGCTTCCAGTAACAACTGACCGGCAATAAGAAAGAACAGCAATACACCCATCGAAATGGCAATCGCTTTTAACGCGACGAGACGACGCTGTTTTGCCGTAAGGTGTTGAGTTTGTGATAGGTAAACGGGTACTGAACCAATCGGGTCGATGACGGCCCAGAGAACGACGAATTGAGTGACGAGAATACTTAGCAAAGTATGACCTCCCAGAGTTAGCGGTTTAACAGAGGGATGAAAAAGACTGCATGGTGCAGCCTTATTATTTTAACGTTTGTTGTTCTTTTTGCGTCATATAAATGTGAATTAGATATATTTACTAACACATTACTGCTCGGGTTCCATTTGCTGCAGTAGGATGACGGCTTGAGTTCGATTCTTCACGCCCAGTTTGCGGAAAATTGCCGTCATGTGCGCTTTGATAGTTGCTTCAGAGACATTGAGTTCGTATGCGATTTGCTTGTTGAGTAAGCCATCGGAAAGCATGCCTAGCACTTTGTATTGCTGAGGGGTAAGTGCGGCAATTTTCTCTGCCAAGTCATTACACGCCGCGTTATTGGTGATCAAGCCTTCTGGGAAGTATGGATCGCCATTAAGAACTTGGTTGAGGGCATTGACCAGCTCACGCATGTCACTCGATTTTGGAATAAAGCCAAATGCACCGTGGCTTTTCACTTGCGTGACCACGCTTGACTCTTCGCTGGCAGATACCACCACCACCGGAATATCTGGGTATTCAGCGCGAAGGTGAATCAACCCCGACATGCCATTTGCGCCGGGCATTTTGAGATCCAATAACACCAAATCTGGCTCTTCTTCTTTTTCCAGCAACGCGAGTAGAGCATCCAGCGTATCCGCTTCGAGTAGGTTGGCACCACTCACTGCCATGTGTACCGATTGGAACAAGGCATTGCGGAACAGGGGGTGATCATCAGCGATGATAATGGTGTAGGTCGAATCCATGACGTTAAACACTTTTGACTATTTAGTTAATGGAATTATTGTCCACCTTTAAGAAGGTGGACAATATTTATCCGCTAAAAGTCTGAACTAAATCGACTTTTATTAGAAAAATTGCATATAAACGCAACTTTCGCGGTTTTATTGGAACAACAAAAAACGCCAGTGAACAATCACTGGCGTTTGAATGATTCATAATCAGAATCGATTAATATGCTCTAAGAAAGGCTCGGCTTGCATAAAGCCCGTCAAACGAGCGTTTGAAACGTGTTCGCCATTGGCATCCCAGAACTCAATCGTTGGTAAACCAAGTACATTCATATGCTTAAGCAGCTCGATGTCTTGCACTTGGTTCTTGGTCACGTCCGCTTGTAGAAGAACAAAGTCTTGCAGCTTGGCTTCGACACTTGGGTCATGGAAGGTGTACTTCTCAAACTCTTTACATGCCACACACCAGTCGGCGTAGAAATCTAGCATTACTGGTTTGCCAGCTTGCTTCGCTTGAGCAAGTGCAGCCTCAAGCTCTGCCACGTTAGCAATGCGAGTAAAGCTCACTGTTGCTTGTTGAGTTTGCGTAGTGGTGTTGCCACCAAACCAGTAATTCAACGCTGGTTGAGCAGAAGCAAACAGACCTAGTACTGCGATGATACCCACAGCGCTTTGTTTCCAGCCACCAAACTCTAGACTGTTTTTGATGTGGTATAGCCAACCAAAAGCCGCGATGCCCAGTGCAGACCACAATGCCGTTGCCCACATTTCTGGCATGATGCGCTCAAGTAAGAAGATAGGCGCAGCCAAAAGAATGAAGCCGAATAGGGTCTTAACGCGATCCATCCAACCGCCTGCTTTTGGCAGAAGTTTGTTGCCGAATACAGCAACAAGAATAAGTGGAATACCCATGCCCATTGCCAGTGCGTAAAGCGCGATACCACCCGTCAGCAAGTCACCACTTTGTGCCACGTAAAGTAGCGCGCCAGACAGAGGTGCCGTGGTACATGGTGAACACACCAGGCCGGAAATCGCCCCCATGGCGAACACGCCTGCGCTGCTTCCGCCTTGTTGTTTGTTGCTGAGGTTGTTTAACCACGTTTGGACGCCACTTGGTAATTGCAGGTTATAAACGCCAAACATAGACAGTGCGAGTGCCACGAACAGCACACTCAAACCAATCAGTACATAAGGGTGCTGCATCGCTGCTTGGAACTGCATGCCCGCAGAGGCGACGACAAGACCGAGTAGGGTGTAAGTCAGCGCCATGCCTTGCACATAAACAAACGACAAGCCTAGCGCGCGGCGCTGGCTTAGTTTGCCACTGCCAAGCACGATGCTAGTCAGGATCGGGTACATAGGCAGGACACATGGCGTAAATGCCAAGCCCACACCAAGTGCTAGGAACAATAATGGCGTCCACCAGTTATCTGCTAAGTTGGCGGCAAGGCTATCTTGCTGTGTTACTGGCGCCGATAATGTATTGCTAGACGTAGATGATTGCGCCGCTGGTGGCGTTACTGTTGGTGCTTGCTCTGCTTTTGGTGCAGTTGTCGCCGCTGTTGAATCTGAGTTCGATGAAGTAAACGCACTGATAGGAATCACGCGAGTTTCTGGTGGGTAACAGAAGCCTGCTTTGGCACAGCCTTGGTATTGCACCACCACGCGTGCACCGTCTTGCCAATCATGCATTGGTACGTTAACGAACAAAGGCTGAGTGTAGATATGCACATCACCAAAGAATTCATCTTTATGCGGCGTGCCTTCTTCCATTTGCAGTTCGCCTAGCGACACCTTCTCGCCCGCGACTGACAAACGTTCTTGATACAGGTAGTAACCATCACGTACCTGCCAATCGAGCATCAGTTTGCCGTCTTGCTGGTAGTAGTTGAACGGGAAAGCCTGATCGACAGGCACAAAAGAATCGTTGCTGCTGCCAAAAGCGTTGTTTTGGTTATTACCAAACTGGTCGTTACCAAACAAGGCCATGGACGGCGCAGAAAAAGTAATAAGCCCTAAGAGTAAGACGGAGAGTAATGCACGCATAAAAGGTTCAATTCATCTTAGATAATTGCCGTTAGTGTAACTCAATCAGACCCGCTGGCTAGCCAATAAGTTTCATGGAAGTGAAGATTTGTTAAGCAAAAACGTGAGCCTCAGGCAATAAAAAAGGGAGCCGAAGCTCCCCGAGTAAGACTCTGTTTCTACTAGATCAGTAGACCACCGAATGCAAAGCCAAGTGCAACCGCTGAAGCGATGGTTGCTACACCTGGTACAAAGAATGGGTGGTTGAATACGTACTTACCAATACGAGTTGAACCCGTGTCGTCCATCTCAACCGCTGCTAGAAGCGTTGGGTAAGTTGGCAGTACGAATAGCGCACTTACTGCTGCGAAAGACGCAACTGCGGTAAGTGGCGCCACGCCGATTGCTAGTGCTGCTGGCATAAGCGCAACAGTGGTCGCACCTTGCGAGTAAAGCAGCATTGAAGCGAAGAATAGAACAAGTGCTAGCATCCATGGGTAATCTGCTAGTAGAGCGCCAGCCACTTCTTTGATGCCGTCAACGTGTGCGTTAACGAACGTAGAGCCTAGCCATGCCACACCAAGAACACAAACACACGCAGTCATACCAGAGCGGAATGTTGCTGCTGCTGGGATTTTACCTGCATCGATTTTACAGCTCATTACGATAGCTGCCGCTGCTGCTAGCATTACCGTCATGATCGCTTCGTTACGACCTAGAGCAGGGTTCTCGATAAGACCAACAGAGCCAGAGATTGCTGCTGCGTAACACACTACGAATGCGATTGCGCCTAGGAAGATGAAAGTTGCTTTCTTCGCTGTTGGCAAGATTTCGCGTTTCGATTCTGTGTTTAGCTTAATAAGGCCTTTTGCTAGACGGTCTTGGTATTCAGGATCGTCTTTCAGCTCGCTACCCATGAAGTTCGCAACAAATGCACCGATCATACAAGCGATAAAGGTAGTTGGGATACATACCGCTAGTAGCGTTAGGTAATCAACGCCAAATGGGTGCAACATTGCTGCAAACGCCACAACAGCCGCTGAGATAGGCGACGCTGTGATAGCGATTTGCGAGGCAACTACCGCGATAGACAGCGGACGAGAAGGACGTACACCTTGGCCTTTCGCTACTTCTGCAATAACTGGCAAAGTAGAGAATGCTGTGTGACCTGTACCCGCAAGTAGTGTCATTAGGAATGTCACGATAGGTGCGTAAAAGGTGATGCGTTCGGGATGTTTACGCAAAAAGTCTTCCGCAACCTGAACCATCCAGTCCAAACCACCCGCTACCTGCATTGCAGCGATAGCAGTAATTACAGACATGATGATCAGTATTACATCGACAGGGATGAAAGACTGGCTTGTCGGTACGCCTAGGATTAAAGACAATGCAATTACCCCAGCACCACCGGCAAAACCAATGCCGATACCACCGATTCTTGCTCCCAAATAAATGAAGAGCAGAACCACGAAGAGTTCGACCATTACCATATTGATACCTCTTTTAGTTTTTAATGATTCTGATTTTTTGAACACTCAGGAACAGGTGTAAATGTTCAGAAAATCAGAACCCGATCGGCTTACGGCAATAAAAAGCGCATAAAAATTGTGGTTAACCGTATCAGAGCCTAAAAAAGGGCCCCGTTTGGGACCCCTTTCACCAGCGATTATTCGTAGCGTTTCGCTTTATAAGTCGGATGCATGAAGTTTTCAACCGATAAGATGTCATCTAGCTCTTCAGCAGTTAATAAACCGCGTTCTAGAACCACATCACGCACGCTCTTACCTGTTTCAGCACAGATCTTACCAACGATATCACCTTCGTGGTGACCGATGTATGGGTTTAGGTAAGTCACGATACCGATAGAGTTGTAAACGTAGTTTTCGCAAACTTCTTTGTTCACAGTGATGCCATCGATACATTTGTCACGCAAGTTCACACACGCGTTGTGTAGTAAAGAGATAGACTCAAACACGCTTTGTGCGATAACTGGTTCCATTACGTTAAGCTGTAGCTGACCGCCTTCTGCTGCGAAAGAAACCGTGTTGTCGTTACCTAGAACTTTGAAGCAAACTTGGTTTACAACTTCTGGGATAACTGGGTTTACTTTAGCTGGCATGATTGAAGAGCCAGCTTGCATTTCTGGTAGGTTCAGTTCGTTAAGACCAGCACGTGGACCAGAAGAAAGTAGACGAAGGTCGTTACAGATCTTCGATAGTTTCACCGCTAGACGTTTCAACGCGCCGTGCGTCATTACGTAAGCACCACAGTCAGAAGTCGCTTCGATTAGGTCTTCTGCTGCAACCACTTCAACGCCAGTTACTTCTGCTAGGTGTTTCACTGCTAGCGCTTGGTAACCTGTTGGTGCGTTTAGACCAGTACCGATTGCGGTTGCACCTAGGTTGATTTCTAGTAATAGCTTAGACGTGTAGTCTAGGGCACGAATTTCTTCGTTTAGCGTTACTGCCCATGCGTGGAACTCTTGACCTACCGTCATAGGAACCGCGTCTTGAAGCTGAGTACGACCCATCTTCAACACGTCTTTGAATTCTTGTGCTTTAAGCTCGAATGCGCCTTTTAGGTATTCGATCGCTTCCATCAACTGATGAACACTGTTGTAAACCGCGATACGGAAGCCCGTTGGGTACGCACAGTTTGTTGATTGGCTCTTGTTAACGTGATCGTTTGGGTTGATGAACTCATATTGGCCTTTTTCTTTGCCCATCAGTTCAAGTGCAACGTTCGCGATAACTTCGTTAGTGTTCATGTTCACTGACGTGCCAGCACCGCCTTGGAATACGTCTGAAGGGAACTGATCCATGCACTTACCTGTTTCAAGGATCAAATCACACGCTTCTAGGATGTAGTTAGCAACGTCTTTTGGAATTGCGCCTAGCTCTTTGTTTGCTAGTGCTGCGGCTTTCTTAGTCATTACCATGCCGCGTACAAATTCAGGTACGTCAGAGATGGTAGTGCTTGAAATGTTGAAGTTTTCGATAGCGCGAAGTGTGTGGATGCCGTAGTAAGCATCTGCAGGGACATGACGTTGGCCTAATAGATCTTCTTCAATACGAGTGGCTTGGTTTGCTGTCTTTGGAGCATCAGATAGTGTAGCCATAACAGGATCCTTAGATAATAATTCTGATATTTAAGTTATTTATTAGCCATTTCTGCAATCTAGAATCCGTTCATCAGAGTTTTTGGCTGGGAAAACCGTCCTGACTTATGTGGCACATCATACTGCACCTAGCGCATAAAAATAGTAACTTGATCACCTTTTTCGCTTTTAATGCGTCAATAATTTGCAAAGTATGAATGGGATATTAATAACCCTTTGGTGGTAGGTGTTTTTCCTCGACAAACATGGATTTTAAGAGTGCGAAATTAGCACTTTTCAACGACCAATTTTTATATATGCACCTTTGTTCAAAGGGCATTTTTGCATCAGTGGATTCTCCTAAGTGTGAACACGCTTTTTTACAACGATTCGTTTGAGCTTAGTAGGCTTTTGCCATTACACTGAATTGAACAAAGGAGGGCATGTGTTTCCTATCTTATTATTGGCGTTTATTTTCGTCCCGATCATCGAAATCGGCCTATTTATTCAGGTGGGTGGCTTTTTAGGTCTCTGGCCTACGATTGCTTTGGTATTGATCACGGCATTTGTCGGCGCGTCTTTGGTACGCAGCCAAGGCATCCAGACCTTGATGTCAGTGCAAGGTCGTTTAGAGCAAGGTGAAATTCCGGCTCAGCAAATTTTTGAAGGCGTAATGCTGGCAGTTGCTGGTGTGTTGCTATTAACGCCAGGCTTCATGACCGATGCATTAGGCATGTTAGTGCTGTTGCCTGCACCACGAGCAGCGATTGCGAAATACTTAATGAGTAAGATGGTAGTGAAGACCATGAACGGTGGCGGCTTCCACGCCAATTACTCAAATCAAGGTCCATTTGAGCAGGACCCGTTCCGTCGTGACCCATTTGATTCTCAATCGGATAACGGCAACACCTTTGAAGGTGAGTACGAGCGCAAAGACGACGATGATCGTAACAAGCTCAACTGATTCACTCAGTAAGAAAAACAAAAGGGCGCATATAGCGCCCTTTTTGATATCTGTAGTTTGCTGCGCTTACATTGCGCCTTCAAAACCCATTTGACGCCACGCTTCAAACGCAATGATAGCAACAGCGTTAGATAGGTTTAGGCTACGAGCATCCGGCATCATCGGAATACGGATACGTTGTTCCATTGGCAGGCTATCAATCACATCTGCTGGTAGGCCACGAGTTTCTGGACCAAACATCAATACATCGCCTTCTTGGTACTTTGCATCGACGTGATGACCTGTGGTCTTTGTCGTGCATGCAAACAGGCGGTAGTTGCCCTGTTTCTCTTTTTCTAAGTATTCCAAGAATGCTTGATAATCTTTATGACGCGTCACGCGAGCCAAGTCGTGGTAATCCAAACCTGCGCGGCGGACTTTCTTCTCTTCTAGATCAAAACCGAGTGGCTCAATCAGGTGGAGATTCGCACCACAGTTAGCACACAGGCGAATGATGTTGCCGGTGTTCGGCGCGATTTCTGGTTCGTATAGAGCGATATCAAACATGGTATTGAATTAGATTGGTCAAAACAGGCGAGCAGTATATACCCAAGTCACCATGAGAAGCGAGATTCAGCACAATGACGGGGTATAGAAGAGAGCATTTCGGTGAACCTTGTCGCCCGCTCGAGAAAGAGAGTTAACCTAATGCGCGAGCATAGCTCTCTTCGACTGCGCGCCAGTTGACCACATTCCACCATGCGTCGATGTATTCAGGACGACGGTTTTGGTAGCTGATGTAGTAAGCGTGCTCCCATACATCCAATGCTAGGATAGGCTCACCTTGTTGGACGGCTACATCCATTAATGGGTTGTCTTGGTTGCTGGTGGAGGTAATGTGAATCTCACTATCTTTTACGATTAGCCAAGCGAAGCCAGAGCCAAAAGTATTGATAGCTGCTTGTGCGAACTCGTCTTTGAATGTCTGGAAATTGCCAAACTTATCGTTGATGGCTTGTGCTAGAGCACCTTGAGGTTCACCGCCACCATTGGGTGACATGCAGTTCCAGTAAATGATGTGGTTGTAATAGCCGCCACCGTTGTTGCGAATTGCTGGGCTGTGTCGAGAAATGCAAGCGAAGATGTCATCGAGGGCCTGAGTCTCGAGACCACTGCCTTGAATGGCAGCAATAAATTTATCGTAATAAGTCTTATGATGTTTGCTGTAGTGAACTTCCATGGTTTTCGCATCGATGTACGGCTCTAACGCGTCGTAGCGGTATGGAAGCTCTGGGAAAATATGCGCCATTGTAAATCCTCCTAAATGGAGGATTTACTTTAATGTTAATGAAAATCATTATCAACTTTGATCTTTGTGGGGTTATTTGCCCGCGCCGATCAATGGCAGGGTGATGGTGACACGTAAACCACCCAATGGACTGCGACTTGCGATGATCACGCCACTGTGCTGGCGGATAGCACTTTCGGTAATGGTTAAACCTAAGCCTGTGCCTCCTGAGTGGCGATCGCGCGCGGTCGATACCCGATAGAAAGGACGGAAAATCGCTTCCAATTCTTCTTCTGGTACGCCTTCGCCGTTGTCATCCACCACAATGCGTAGCGTATCGAATGAATCCTGAATTTTGATTTTCACTTCGTCTTTGCCGTAGTAAATCGCGTTGCGGATGATGTTCTCCACCGCACTCATCAACAGTTTAGGGTTCCCCGAGATACTGCGATCAGGCAAGGCAGAGTAGCTGAGGCTTTTACCCATCTGTTCGGCTTCGAACTGCGCGTCTTTGATGATCTCTTCCCACAGACTGGCAATTGGCTGAGTCTCACGCGTCATATGACTGTTTACTTGCATACGTGATAGTTCAAGCAGTTCAGCAATCATCTGTTCTAAACGCTGGGCTTCGGTATCAATGCGAGTCAGCTCTGGGCTTTCACCTTGCTTACGAGTTGCTAGAGCACTTGCCATGCGCAGACGAGTCAGAGGTGATCGTAGCTCGTGTGAGATGTCTGAAAGCAAACGTTGCTGACCAGAAATCATCTGATTTACCGCTTCAACCATTTGGTTAAAGCTGGTACCCGCTTGGCGAAACTCCGTTGTGCCTTTTTCTAGGTTCGGGTCGATAACAAACTCACCTTTGGCCACACGCTGTGCCGCGGTTTCCAATCGTCGGGCTGGTTGGCTCAGTGCCCATGCTAACCATAGCAATAGCGGTGTACTTACCAACATGACGGCGAGGAGCAATTGCAATGGGTGGTCGAACAGACGCAGCATGATCGGTGGCGGTTCATTCCATTTAAAGCCGACGTACATCAACAGGTCAGAATTGGCGATGTTGATCGGAACAGGGCCTGCAATCATGTAGCGACCGTAGAGTTTTTGTTTCGGCTGTGATTGATCTTCAATGCTGGTGACAAAGTTTTGCAGTGCACGAAGCTTAAAGTCTTTGTGGCTCGAGGAGCTCAGCACATTCCCTTCGTGATCGGAAAAGAAGATGCGCGGACGCGGATCATGTTTACTGCGTCGTTGCCCTTCGAGGCTGAACAAGATCTTGCCCAGGTTATCTTGCTTGCGGTATTTCTTCTCAATACCGTCACGTATTTCAAGCATGCGCTGATAATGTTCTTTCGGAATGTCGCGGGCTTTACGTGGATCCAAATGCGGTAATGACAGCACCGCCATCAGAACCAAAAACATGGTGAACCAAAAGATGGCAAAGATGCGTCCATACAAGCTATTAATCTTCGGCAGTTTGAAGCGTGACGGGCGCATTAATCCTCCTCAATCAACATGTAGCCGCGCCCACGTAAGGTTTTGATGCGCGGTTTACCGTTGCTTTGATCAGGTAGTTTCTTACGTAGGTTAGACACGTGCATATCGATCGCACGGTCAAAAGCGGCCAAGCGCTTGCCAAGTACATCGAGACTCAGTGCTTCTTTGGTCAACACTTGCCCTGGGTTTTGCACAAAGTGGGTTAGAAGGGCGAACTCTGTGGTGGTTAAGTCCATTAAAGCATTGTCGCAATAGGCTTCTTGCTTACCTGGGTAGAGTTTGATTTCTTGGTACTCAATGCAGTCACTGTTTTTGCTGCTCTTTTGAGTGCTGCTGGTACGACGCAAAATCGCACGGATGCGTGCCAGTAACTCGCGGTCACTAAATGGTTTAGGTAGGTAATCATCGGCGCCAAGCTCTAGGCCGATAACGCGGTCTATCTCTTCGCCTTTCGCCGTTAGCATAAGGACTGGCGTTTCCCAGTTTTCTCGCAGGCGCTTTAGGGTTTCCATTCCATTGAGTTTCGGCATCATGACGTCGAGCAAGATAAGATCGATCTCGCTATTTATCGCTGCTAGGCCAGCTTCGCCATCATTTGCTTCCGTGACGTCAAAACCTTCAAAGCTCAGCACTTCTTTCAGTAGGCTGGTTAGTTCGGTGTCGTCATCAATCAAAAGAATCTTCGCCATTTCAGTTCCTGTTTATCAATCTGGTCGCTTTAATATTACATGCTAATGATGAGCAAAGATGAGTGTAAAAATCACTCTTTACGATTCTTTACGCTCTCTATACGTCGCTTTACCTAGCAGGTCGTATTCTACACTCAAGCGCTGTGAGAACAGCTCAGAAGAATCACTAACCTGTGTAAGGAATCTCATTATGAAAACTGCAAAGAAATTAGTACTAGCGGCTGTTGTTCTACCTCTAACTTTAGGTACAGCGAGTGCATTCGCATTCGGCGGTAAAGACCACAAAGGTGGCCATGGAGACTGCGGTAAAGGTATGGATCGTGGCATTATGCGTCAACTAGACCTAACGGATGCACAAAAAGACCAACTAAAAGAAATGCGTCAAGCGAACAAAGCGGCAATGAAAGCGAAATTCGCAGACGGTCATGAAGCTCGCATGGCAGAGCGCCAAGCGCATCAAGAAAAAGTTCAAGCGCTACTATTGGCTGATAACTTTGATGAAGCCGCAGCGAATGACCTAGCAAAAGAGATGGTTGAGAAACAGACAGAACGCCGCGTTGCGATGCTAGAGAAGAAGCACCAAATGCTGAGTGTTCTAACTCCTGAGCAAAAAACAAAATACGTTGAGCTACAAAAAGAGCGCCATCAAGAGTGTGGTGAGAAGATGCAAAAACGCATGAAAAAGCATCACGAAAGCTAATTGTTAATAAATCAAATGAAAGAGGTAGCCAGAGTGCTGCCTCTTTTTGATCTTGGCGATTTCATACTCATTACATGATTCTCAAGGTATACTCAAAACAAGGTTTGAGTTAACTATTTGATTATGAAACAGCAATACGCACGTTTAGTCACGACGGCTGCTTGGACGGCTACTATTGTCGCGACACTTCTTTTGATTGTTAAAGTCATCACTTGGTGGGTCACTGGCTCGGTCAGTCTACTTGCATCCTTAATCGACTCGATGCTGGATATCGCGGCTTCGGTAGTAAACCTTATTGTGGTGCGCTATTCCTTACAACCTGCCGACAGAGAGCATACATTTGGTCACGGTAAAGCAGAGTCTTTAGCGGCCTTGGCGCAAGCCATGTTTATCTCGGGTTCTGCCGTGTTCTTGATTCTTAATGGTATCGAACGCTTCTTCCGTCCACATGAACTCAATGCCCCAGAGCTTGGTGTTTACGTTTCTTTATTCGCCATGGTGGTGACCTTTGGACTTGTGATGTTCCAAAAGCATGTCGTGCGTGTGACGGGCAGTCAGGCGATCGCCGCCGACTCGCTGCATTACCAAACTGACTTGTATATGAATGGCGCCATTATGGTGGCATTGGGTCTAAGCTACTTTGGTGTCACTCAAGCCGATGCTGTTTTCGCGATTGGTATTGGTATCTTTATTTTGTACAGCGCTTTTAAGATGGTCAGCGAAGCGATTCAGACCTTGTTAGACAGAAAATTGCCTGATGAAGAACTAGAACAAATTCGCTCAGAGTGCTTGAAAGTGAATGGGGTATTAGGTGTGCATCAGTTGCGTACGCGTATGTCTGGTCCAACGCGTTTTATCCAGTTACACCTAGAATTAGATGATAATTTACGTTTGATCGAAGCACATCATATTGCCGATAAAGTAGAAGACAATTTGCTGGCTCTTTTCCCTGAGGCGGACGTATTGATCCACCAAGATCCATTATCGGTTGTGTTTGGGCCAGAGAAAGAGCAGAAGGCGCAAGATTGGTAGCGGTCGAAAAATCAGACGGTGTCTGACGACAAACAGGCGCTTATTGGCTATCTTTCCATCACTACTTATTAAGAATCGTGATCCTGATGTGAATCAACGAAGTTGCAAAGAGAAACTGTAATACTCTTACATAAGTAGAAAAGTTACATAAAAAAGTGTGTTTTCATTGGTATTCCTGTAGAGGAAATGTAACATAACGCACAGTTCTGGATTATGCAGGTTGCTTGGTAACAAGGGGCCTAGAAGAAAATTAAATAAATTGATTGCCAAAGATCGAGGGTGAGCATGATTAAGAAGATCGGTGTTTTAACAAGTGGCGGTGACGCACCTGGTATGAACGCTGCAGTACGCGGCGTAGTTCGTACAGCACTATCTGAGGGATTGGAAGTTTACGGTGTTTACGATGGCTACCTAGGTCTATACGAAGGCCGCATCGAGAAGCTAGATCGTTCTAGCGTTTCAGATGTGATCAACAAAGGTGGTACATTCCTAGGCTCTGCTCGCTTCCCTGAATTCAAGGAAGTGGAAGTACGCGAACAAGCGATTGAGAACCTGAAAAAACACGGTATCGATGCACTAGTTGTTATCGGTGGTGACGGTTCTTACATGGGTGCTAAGAAACTGACTGAAATGGGTTACCCATGTATCGGTCTACCAGGCACAATCGATAACGACATCGCAGGTACAGATTACACAATCGGTTACCTAACTGCACTAAACACAGTTATCGATGCAATCGACCGTCTACGCGACACGTCTTCTTCTCACCAGCGTATTTCTATCGTAGAAATCATGGGTCGTCACTGTGGTGACCTGACTCTGATGTCTGCAATCGCAGGTGGCTGTGAGTACATCATTACTCCAGAAACAGGCCTAGATAAAGAGAAGCTAATCAGCAACATTCAAGATGGCATCTCGAAAGGTAAGAAACACGCAATCATCGCGCTAACTGAGCTGATGATGGATGCAAACGAACTAGCGAAAGAGATTGAAGCGGCGACTGGTCGTGAAACTCGCGCAACGGTTCTTGGCCACATCCAGCGTGGTGGTCGTCCAACAGCATTCGACCGTGTTCTAGCATCTCGCATGGGTAACTACGCCGTTCACCTACTAATGGAAGGCCACGGCGGCCGTTGTGTTGGTATCGTGAAAGAGCAACTGGTTCACCACGACATCATCGATGCAATCGAGAACATGAAGCGTCCAGTACGCAACGACCTATACCAAGTTGCTGAAGAGCTATTCTAAGCTCGCTTGATAAAGTCAAAATCAAAAAAACCGCGGTCATCCGCGGTTTTTTATTATCTAACATTCAGTTAGGTTGGCGTTTCTGGATTAAGAACTTGATGGTTCAGTTAATGCTAAGCGACGCTCACGTAGAGCGAACAGATAACCCAGTAATCCACCCAGTATGTTGCCCAGTGCAATACCAATAAATAAACCTTCGATGCTGTACAGTTGGCTGCCAATCCATGCCGCAGGCAAAGTGAAGACAAATAAGCGCATAAAGCTCCATTGGAAGGCTCGCAGCGGTTTGTGCATCGCGTTATAGCCACTGACTAACATCATCACAATGCCTTGGAAACCATAGCTAAATGGCACGACTAAAAGGTAATGCCACAGCAAGTCTTTTACTGCCGTTTCTTGGGAGAACAGCGCGGCGAGGGGAATACTGAGAGGCACCATCATCAAGAAGATAAAGCCTTGAAACACCACCGCAAAGCGCATACTGATGAACCAGCCTGCGAATGCTCTTGCAGGGTTATTGGCACCAAAGTTTTGCGCCATAAACGGGGTGAGTGCAGAGGTCAGCGACATCAGCACCAAAATCAAAATTGACTCAATACGCTGCGCCGCGCCATAAGCTGCCACCGCTGCAGTACCGTGATTGGAAAGTATCATCATCAGAATCGCGCCAGAGAGTGGCGTCATGGCATTCGATAGGGCGGCGGGTGTGCCGATCTTGAGCGTTTGCTGCCAGTCTTGTTTGATGAGCGACCATTGCGGCGCGGCAAGCAGCTTTTCGCGTTTGATCAATACATAGAAAGAACCGCACAACGCACCAAACCAACTGAATGCACTGGCAATCGCAGCGCCTTGAATTCCGAGCTCAGGGAAAGGGCCATAACCAAAGATCAGTAAAGGGTCGAGAATGCCGTTAATAAGCCCTGCGAGCATCATGATCTTAGCTGGAGTTTTGGTGTCACCTGTGGCTCGAATGGCACTGTTGCCCGCCATTGGAATCACTAATAGAGTAATGGTCAAATACCAAACCTGCATATACTGCTCAATCAGTGGGATGGAGTCTTCTTTTGCGCCTAGGAAGCTAAACAAAGGTTCGATAGTAAAGAAGCCCAATGTCGAAGCGATAGTGACTAGAGCAACGGCAAGCAGTAAGCCATGACTGGTAAAACGAGCGGCTTGGGAAGATTGCCCTTGGCCAAGTAAGCGGCCGATATTGGTCGACAGGCCCATCCCAATCCCCATGGTGATGCAGTTCACTGCAAAGGTCACTGGGAAGGTATAACTGATCGCCGCCAGCGCTTCGGTACCCAATAGCGAGATGAAAAAGGTATCGACCAAGTTAAACATCAAAATCGCGATCATGCCCATCGTCATCGGGATGGTCATTTTGCGTAATGTGTCGGGAATGGGCGCGGTCAGCAAACCATGTTTGTCTTGGGCCTGATTGTCCGGCTTGTTCTTTTCCAGCATTTTTGACGTCTATCTGGTGAGGGAAGTGCAAGGATACAAGAAAGCCGTTGCCTCGGCGAGTGAGCATTTCGCGCGCAAACCGTTGCTTGGCTGCTGGTTATTTTAACTAAGTCACAAAAAATTCACGTCTACCCCTTGGGATCGCTGGGTTTGCCCCTTATATACAGATCACGTGCCCCAGAGCGGGCAATTATCAAATAAACATGGAAACTTTCAGGAGAGACGACCGATGAACATTCGTCCATTACATGACCGAGTTATCGTAGAACGTAAAGAAGTTGAATCAAAGTCAGCGGGTGGCATCGTTCTAACTGGTTCTGCTGCGGAAAAATCGACACGTGGTGTTGTTCTAGCTGTAGGTAAAGGCCGCATCCTAGAAAACGGCACAGTGCTACCATTGGACGTTAAAGTTGGTGATACCGTTATCTTCGCTGAAGGCTACGGCACTAAGACTGAAAAAATCGACGGTAAAGAAGTGCTAGTAATGTCTGAAAACGACATCATGGCGATCGTTGAGTAATAGCAATCATTGAGTAATTTTTTGCTCAGATTCAAAAACGAAATCGAAAACAGAATTTAGAAAGGAAATCAAAGATGGCTGCTAAAGACGTTAAATTTGGTAATGACGCACGAGTTAAAATGCTAGAGGGCGTAAACGTTCTAGCGGACGCAGTAAAAGTAACACTGGGTCCTAAAGGTCGTAACGTAGTTCTAGACAAATCTTTTGGTGCACCAACGATCACTAAAGATGGTGTATCAGTAGCGCGTGAAATTGAACTGGAAGACAAATTCCAGAACATGGGCGCACAAATGGTTAAAGAAGTTGCGTCTAAAGCAAACGACGCAGCGGGTGACGGTACAACAACAGCAACCGTACTAGCGCAAGCAATCGTAAACGAAGGTCTAAAAGCAGTAGCAGCGGGTATGAACCCAATGGACCTTAAGCGCGGTATCGACAAAGCAGTTATCGCAGCGGTTGAGCAACTAAAAGAGCTATCTGTTGAGTGTAACGACACTAAAGCAATCGCACAGGTTGGTACTATCTCTGCGAACTCTGACTCAAGCGTAGGTAACATCATTGCTGAAGCAATGGAAAAAGTTGGCCGCGACGGTGTTATCACTGTTGAAGAAGGTCAAGCACTACAAGATGAGCTAGACGTAGTAGAAGGTATGCAGTTCGACCGCGGTTACCTATCTCCTTACTTCATCAACAACCAAGAAGCAGGCAGCGTTGAGCTAGAAAACCCATTCATCCTTCTGATCGATAAGAAAGTATCGAACATCCGTGAACTTCTTCCAGCACTAGAAGCAGTAGCAAAAGCATCTCGCCCACTACTGATCATCGCTGAAGACGTAGAAGGTGAAGCACTAGCAACACTAGTTGTGAACAACATGCGTGGCATCGTTAAAGTAGCAGCAGTAAAAGCACCTGGTTTCGGTGACCGTCGTAAAGCAATGCTACAAGACATCGCTATCCTAACGGGCGGTATCGTGATTTCTGAAGAAGTGGGTCTAGAGCTAGAAAAAGTAGCACTAGAAGACCTAGGTCAAGCGAAGCGCGTTGCAATCACAAAAGAAAACACAACCATCATCGATGGCATGGGTGAAGAAGCAATGATCCAAGGTCGTGTTGCTCAAATCCGTCAGCAAATCGAAGATGCAACTTCAGACTACGACAAAGAGAAACTACAAGAGCGCGTTGCTAAGCTAGCAGGCGGTGTTGCAGTAATCAAAGTTGGTGCAGCAACTGAAGTTGAAATGAAAGAGAAGAAAGACCGCGTAGAAGACGCACTACATGCGACTCGTGCAGCGGTTGAAGAAGGCGTTGTTGCTGGTGGTGGTGTTGCGCTAATCCGTGCGGCATCTAAGATTGTTGACCTAGAAGGCGACAACGAAGAGCAAAACGTTGGTATCCGCGTTGCACTACGTGCAATGGAAGCACCAATCCGTCAAATCACGAAGAACGCAGGTGACGAAGAGTCAGTAGTAGCGAACAACGTGAAAGCGGGTGAAGGTTCTTACGGCTACAACGCAGCAACAGGCGAATACGGCGACATGCTAGAGATGGGTATCCTTGATCCAACTAAAGTAACTCGTAGCGCACTACAATTCGCAGCATCAGTAGCAGGTCTAATGATCACAACTGAAGCGATGGTTACTGACCTACCACAAAAAGACGGCGCAGGTATGCCTGACATGGGTGGTATGGGCGGTATGGGTGGTATGGGCGGCATGATGTAAAGCCAGCCTATCTCTTTGCTCTAAGGCTTGATAACGGCGTCGAGCATGCTCATTTACTAGCGTAAACTGCGCGTGCTCTCCTTGTTCTAAAACCTTATAGCGGTGAGCTAGACTACCGATAAAGTTCGATAAGCCGAGGTGAATGCCTCGGTTTTTTTGTACCTGCGTTTTTGGAGTGAGAAAGGAAAGTAGGTGCTAGAGGTGGTCAATCTCCACTTTTGCTTCCAAATATGAAATTTTATCCCTTTATTTACTAAGTGTAATTGTGTGAGTGAAATTGGCTTAAAAATACGCAACTGTGTGGCGATTGTGCGTAAACGGTCAGGGAAAAAGCAGAAAAATAAGTTTGGTGAATTAATTGCTTTATTCTTCAAGCGGTTAAATATGACTTCCAGCTAACATTTATCGAGATAAAATGGAGCAAAATCTGTACATTACACTATGTTGTAAATAAACAATCCCCCAATGGAGATGAAAATGAAAAAGCTAATGACGTCACTGGCTGTTGCAGCCGCTATTGCTTCACCTGTTGCCCTTGCTGACAGCACGCCAGTTATGTTCTCGACTATCGATAACACTAACGCACCTTCTAACTCTTCTGTTGGTGGTGTTCGTCTTGCGGTTCTTCACGGTCAAGTGAACGAAGTGAAAGGTGTCGACTTCTCTCTACTAGGTATGTCTGAAACAGACCGCACAACGGGTGTTAACTTCGGCCTTTTCTTTGGTGCGTCTAAAGTAAACCAAGAAATGAAAGGTGTTTCTCTAGGTCTATTCAACTGGAACCAAGGCCAAACTACGGGTCTTAACCTAGGTGCGGTAAACGTGACTAACAACGTTGAAGGTCTAAACTGGAGTGCTGTGAACTACTCTGAAGGTTACACAATGGCAGACATCGGTCTGGCAAGTATCTCTAAAAAATCTAACTTCCAGCTAGGCTTCTTCAACATGACAGACCAAATCGACGGCGTTCAAATTGGTCTTCTAAACTGTGCGGACAACGGCTTCTTCAAGTGTTTCCCAATCGTGAACTTCGCTAAATAATCAGCGATCTTCGCCAAAAGTTAAGTCACCTTCCTAACTTAACGCCAGATACAAAAAGACCCCAGCTTGATGTTGGGGTCTTTTTTATTGAGCTGTCTATTTGATTAAACGCGTTGATGTTTTTCGTTGTTGCATTTTCTGGTGCACACCACGACGTAGCGCTTTGACGCGATTTTCGGCTCGGTCCACGCCGAGCAAAACGGTCAGTGCCAATACGGTAATGATGATCGACTGCGATAAGTAACCCAAACCAATCATCAAGCCCAATCCTGCCAATACCCAAATCACTGCTGCAGAAGTTACGCCATGGATTTTGCCGTCTTGAGTCATCATCACACCGGCACCTAAGAAGCCAACGCCCGTGATGATCTGACCCAACACGCGAGCTTGGTCGAGTGTATTTGGCGAGAGTGACACTGCCATCGACATAAACAAGTAAGTGCCTGAGATAACGAGAATTGCGGTACGAATACCAACGGGCTTACCTCGTGTCTGGCGTTCTATACCGATCATCAAACCATTAATAGCACAGCAAAGTAATGCCGCCCAACTGAATGGGCCAAGATCGAAATAGTGTTCAAAAGTTGCTTGCATCTTAACCTCCAAATTTGCGGAGTATGCATAGATAAGACCGTTCGATCGAACAAAAGCTTTTGCTCGTAACGATAACCTTTATACGGCTAGCAACTTACTCTAGATGCAGATCCAGAGGCGTTTTACTTGGACGACCGCCAATTTCACGGGTTAGTTTAGGCACTAGGTAACCGGAAACTCGCGTGATCACACCGCGCATGATTGTTTTGGCTTCTTCATCGGAAACAAAGTAGTGCGCCGCACCTTGGACTTTATCTAATACGTGCAAGTAGTAAGGCAAAATGCCCGCATCAAACAAGGCTTCGTTTAATGCAACTTGTGCTTCAATGCTGTTGTTGACGTCTTTCAGTAATACGGCTTGGTTTAGCAAGGTCACTCCGGCTTGCTTAAGTTTCGCCATTTGAGCGGCAAATTCAGCGTTGATTTCGTTAGCGTGGTTGATGTGCGTCACCAACACAATTTGCAGACGAGAAGCGCGAAGTAGTTGGCATAGCTCATCAGTGATACGAGCAGGAATCACTACTGGCAAACGGCTGTGAATACGCAGGCGTTTGATGTGTGGGATTTGTGCGATGTGCTCCAATAACCAGTGGATCTCATCGTCTTTTGCCATCAAGGGATCGCCACCAGAGAAGATCACTTCGTTAAGCTCTGGTTGCTGCGCCATGTACTCTAAGCACTTTGTCCATGCTTGCTTGCCGCTTTTATTCTCTTGATAAGGGAAGTGACGACGGAAGCAGTAACGGCAATTCACCGCGCAGCCACCTTTCACGATCATTAAGGCGCGATTGCGGTATTTGTGCAGCAACCCAGGCAATTCGTTGTCTTGTTCTTCCAAAGGATCATTGGAATAGCCTTCATGGACCTCAAACTCTTCGCTCAAAGGTAAAACTTGGCGCAAAAGTGGATCGTAAGGATTGCCTTTTTCCATCCTATCGACAAAACTTTGCGGTACACGCTGTGCAAACAGCTTGCGCGCAGCAAACCCGCCCAGCCATGGCGATGGATCAATTTCCAACATTTCCAGCAATTTTGCAGGATCAGAGATCCCATTCGCTAACTGTTTGAGCCAGTTTTGCTCAACAGATTCGACTTTTCGGGTTATTATGTGCGGCATTGAATTTAGCTCTAAGAATGTAAGAGGAAAAAATGGCTACAGTTAGCACCAATGAATTTAAAGGCGGCCTTAAGTTAATGCTTGATAACGAGCCTTGTGTAATTCTGGAAAACGAATACGTTAAACCAGGTAAAGGCCAAGCGTTCAACCGCGTTAAAATTCGTAAACTTCTTTCTGGTAAAGTGCTAGAGAAAACATTCAAGTCTGGTGACACTTGTGAAGTGGCAGACGTAATGGATATCGACCTAGATTATCTATATTCAGACGGCGAATTCTACCACTTTATGAACAACGAAACTTTCGAGCAGATCGCTGCAGACGCGAAAGCAGTTGGCGACAACGCTAAGTGGTTGGTAGAAAACAACACTTGTATGATCACGCTTTGGAACGGTAACCCAATTACTGTGACTCCACCAAACTTCGTTGAGTTAGAAGTTACAGATACAGATCCAGGCCTAAAAGGTGATACTCAAGGTACTGGTGGTAAACCAGCTACGCTATCAACTGGCGCTGTTGTACGTGTTCCACTATTCATCGCAATCGGTGAAGTGATCAAAGTTGATACTCGTACTGCTGAATACGTAGGTCGTGTGAAGTAATTCACCCAAACGTACTCGATGAAAAAGGTCGCTTCGGCGGCCTTTTTTATTACCTGCCATTCTCCTCGCCCTCATCCCTGCCGTCAAAAATCGATACCTGCCGCAAATTATTGGCGATTTTGTATTATTCGTAAAAATCTTATTAATTCCATGAATCTTTCGATTATTTCTTAATGTCACAATTTGATACATTAGTCCTCGTTGTCAGCGAGTTGCATAGCAATTTGATTTTTATCGATTTAACTCAATGACAATCCAAAAGGAGAACAAAATGGAAAGCAGAGGCTTAGGACGAGGTTTAAAAGTGGAAGAGAGACGTCAGTTACTACATAAAGGATTGAAAGCAGCCGTATTTGGTATTCCGCTGCTGGCAATCGGCTTAACGATTAATAGCTCAGTGCTGATGACCGATGCGGGTTACAGCTATGTGCATCAGAACAACATCACCGGTGAATTGGACGTATTCACGGAGCCGGGCATTCATTTTCGTATGCCGTTTTTGTCCAAAATCACCAAGTATGACCAAGTGATCACCGTGTCATTTGGTAACAGTAAGGGCGAGGATTTTTATCAACGTCTTGATGCGGTGCAGGTTCGCTTTGCTGATACCTACATTGGTCAGATCCCAGTGACATTCCGCTTTAAGCTCAGCAATGATCCTGAAGCGGTTAAGAAGATGCACAAAGAGTTCCGTAACAACAGCAACCTTATCGATGCACTGCTTGTGAAGAACGCGCGTAATGTGACGGTGATTACCGCAACCCAGTACACGGGTGAAGAGTTCTTCCAAGGTGGTTTGAACCAGTTCAAATCCAAATTGGGTGACCAACTGCGTGAAGGTATTTATCTGACTGAGCGTCGTCAGGTCGAAGTGGAAGAGCTAGACCTAGCTCCGGTGGGTGCGAATCAGTCGAACGCGAACCAACTGCAACGTACTAACCAATTGGTGTGGAAAACGGTTCCGGTTGTGGATGGAACGGGGCAACCAATCCGACAGGATAACCCGCTACAGCAATACGGTATTCAAGTGACGCAGGTGACCATCGGTGACCCGCAGCCAGAGAAGCAGCTTGATCAGTTGTTGGCAGATAAGAAGCGTCTAGTTGCCGATCGTATTCGTGCGATTCAGGAGCAAGAGACGTCGAAAGCACAAGCAGAGACTGAGCAGCTACGTAAAGAGATTCAACGTACCCGTGAAGTACAAGATGCTCAGCGCAGTAAAGAGCTCGCGATCATCGCACAGCAAAAAGAAGTCGAAGTTGCACGTCAGATCGCAGAGCGTGAAATCGTCGAGGTTGAGAAAACCAAGCGATTGGCTGAGGTGGAAAAAGAGAAAGAGCTAGCGGTAGCAGAAGCGAACCTAGCGATTCAAAAAGCCAATGCTTTGTCTGCGGAGTTTGAAGCAAAAGCGATTCTTGAAAAAGGCCGCGCAGAAGCGGAAGTCTTGAAAGCGAAGTATGCGGCACTGGGTGCAAACCGAGAAGTGTACTTGGCAGAGTTGAATCGAGACGTGGCGAACTCGCTGTACAACAACCTGCAAAACTTCCAAGTGCAGATGCCACAAAACTACATCGGTGGTGGTGAAGAAACAGGTCTTAAAACCAACCTTGATGTCATTACTGGCTTTGGCGCATTGGGCTTAATGGACCAAACCAAGAAGGTCACACAGCAATAAGATCATGGATGGTCAAAAGCTAAAAAAGCAAAAAGATCATGGGTGACCAAAAGCTCTGACAACTGTACAAATCAGAGTAATGCAGAGGCTGATACGTGTTATCGGCCTCTCTTTTTTGTTGGTTATTTATTGCTGAATATTTGCGCTTTATCTCAATATCACATTGATTTTATGAAGATAAAAAGGCGAGGGTGAAATTTGTGGCTATAGTAAATCGACACCCAACAAGCGCAAGGAAGCACTATGTCGAATCAAGAACAACATCACCCACTCAATGATTTTGTTGAATACCCACCACAAGAAATGGCAGCAAGAGCTGTACATAATCTTGAGCAACTTCAACGCCGTCATTCCATTCGTAGCTTCTCTGATCGTCCAGTGGCGAAAGAAGTGATTGAGCATTGCATTCGAGCAGCAGGTACAGCTCCGAGTGGGGCAAACCATCAGCCTTGGCATTTTGTTGCGATTAACTGTGCGGAAGTGAAAGGGCAGATCCGCCAAGCCGCTGAAGAACTAGAGCGTTCTTTCTATGAAGGGAGAGCAGGGCAAGAATGGTTAGATGCACTGAAGCCACTCGGTACCAATGCCAGTAAGCCTTATCTAGAAAAAGCACCGTGGTTGATTGCGGTGTTTTCGCAGAAGAAGGGCGGCATGAGTAACGATGGGGAACAAACTAACTATTACGTGCACGAGTCAGTCGGGATTGCCACAGGCTTTTTACTTCAAGCACTGCACAATGCAGGTTTGGGTACGTTGACACACACGCCAAAGCCGATGAGCTTCTTGAGTAAGATTTGTGGGCGAGACAACGATGTCGATCGTCCATATATGTTGATTGTGACCGGTTATCCGGAAGAAGACGCAACCATTCCAGAACATGCAATGCACAAAAAGTCACTGGATGAAATCGCGACCTTTATTGAATAGTGTCTGAAACGAATAGCGCTCACGATAAACACAAATAACAGGCAATAAAAAAGCTGGCGAGATGCCAGCTTTTTTCATTTTCCGTCAGCGTCTTAAATCATGAAGATAAAGACAACAGCCAGTGCAGAGATAAGACCTGCAAATGCGTAACATGCGATCTTACCTACCACACCTGTGTGGAATTTAAGGTCGTGCATGCCGTGGTGTACACGGTGCATTGCATGCCACATTGGCAACGCTAGCGTACCGATGATGAACAGTGCGCCAATGATGCTAGTTGCGAATTCAGACACGCGCTCGTAGCTCATTGCTTCTACATCAATCACACCTAGTGGAACTAGGATGCCGAGTACGAGTACCGTGATTGGCGTGATCATTGCGAACCAAGTACCACCGGCACCAAATAGACCCCACCAGATTGGCTCATCAGAACGTTTCGGTGCTGTATTAACACTATAATTCGGTTTCATTACTCAAGCTCCTTACATCACGATGAGAACGATCAGTGAGATGAACGCAACTGCTGCCCACTGAGTCAGAACGATGATTTTCTTATCCACTGGTTTGCCTTTCAGACGAATCGGCATAACTTGTGGCATCATGCTGAAGAAAGTTTGTGCGTGGAATAGGCTACCTAGTAGTGCAACGATGTTGATCGCTACCACGATAGGGTTTGCCATGAACTCCAACCAACCTTGCCAAGCTTCTGGGCCTTTCACTAGTGAACCTAGACCGAAAGTCAGGAAGATAGTGAACAGGATAAGAGGAAGCACAGTTGCTTCACGTAGCATGTAGAAGCGGTAGAAAGGATGGTTCTTCCACCAAGTGCGTTTTACTTCACGAACGTAAGGTTTACGGTTGCTCATCCTTATGCCTCCACTTTTTTCGGTGAACCATCAGGTTTCAACATAGCAATTACGAAGTCCATAGAAGACTCTACTTTGCCTTGGTTTACTGCCGCTGCAGGATCTACGCTCTTCGGACAAACTTCAGAACAGTAACCTACGAATGTACAACCCCAAGCGCCGTTTTCACCATTGATCAGCTTCATGCGCTCATCTTTACCGTTGTCACGGCTGTCTAGGTTGTAACGGTGTGCCAGAGTCAGTGCTGCAGGGCCAATGAACTCAGGGTTCAAACCGAACTGAGGACACGCTGCGTAGCAAAGACCACAGTTGATACAGCCAGCAAACTGCTTGTATTTCGCCATTTGCTCAGGCGTTTGCAGGTTTGTGCCGTCTTCTGGTTTGCGGTCGTTACCAATGATGTAGGGTTTGATAGCTTCTAGGCGCTCGATAAACGGCGTCATATCAACGATCAAGTCTTTCTCGATTGGGAAGTTTGCTAGTGGCTCGATAGTCACGCCATTCGGGTAATCACGTAGGAAGCTCTTACAAGCTAGCTTAGGCACGTTGTTTACCATAATGCCGCAAGAACCACAGATCGCCATACGACAAGACCAGCGGTAAGACAGATCTTTGTCTAGGTGATCTTTGATGTAACCAAGCGCATCAAGCACAGACATGGTTTCATCAAAAGGTACTTCGAACGTTTGAGTATATGGTTCTGCGTCCTTCTCTGGGTCGTAACGCAGAATGTCGACTTTTTGAATGCGGTTTGATGACATTATGCTTGCTCCTCTGCCTTCTTTGCTTCTGCTTCAGCGGCTTTTTCAGCTGCTGCTGCTTTCTCTGCTGCTTCACCGTATAGACGTGCTTTAGGCTGTGACTTAGTAATCGTCACGTTGCTGTAGTCGATACTTGGTGCTGCATCTTCTTTGAAGAAAGCAAGCGAGTGTTTCAGGAAGTTCACGTCATCACGCTCTGTACAACCATCGTCTAGACGTTGGTGCGCACCACGAGATTCTTTACGCAGGATTGCAGAGTGAACCATCGCTTCTGCGACTTCTAGACCGTAGCCCACTTCAATAGCGTAAAGAAGGTCAGTGTTGAACACTTTGCCTTTGTCTTTGATGCTGATTTTCTTGTAACGCTCTTTCAGCTCAGTGATTTTCTCGATGGTTGCTTGCATCAAGTCTTCTTGGCGGTAGATACCACAACCTGCTTCCATGGTGTGACCCATTTCAGTACGGATATCTGCCCAGTTTTCATCACCTTCTTGGTTCATTAGAGCGGCAATGCGGTCTTCAACTGCTTTCACCTGAGTCGCGATAGACTCTTCGTTCCAGCCTTTGAATTCTGCAGCACGTTTCACCGCTTGTTCACCCGCAACGCGACCAAATACCACGAACTCAGCCAGCGAGTTAGAACCTAGACGGTTTGCACCGTGAAGACCAACAGACGCACATTCGCCAACCGCGAATAGACCTTTAATGCGAGTTTCACATTCGCCGTTGGTTTCAATACCACCCATGGTGTAGTGAACCGTTGGACGAATTGGAATTGGCTCTTTTGCTGGGTCAACGTTCACGTAAGCTTTCGCTAGCTCACAAATGAATGGTAGACGCTCTTGTAGATACTCTTCACCTAGGTGGCGAAGGTCTAGGTGCACCACATCACCAAGAGGGTGTTTGATGGTGTTGCCTTTCTGTTGTTCGTGCCAGAAAGCTTGAGAAACTTTGTCACGAGGACCCAGTTCCATGTATTTGTTCTTAGGTTGACCCACTGGAGTCTCAGGACCCATACCGTAGTCTTGTAGGTAACGGTAGCCGTCTTTGTTGACGATGATACCGCCTTCACCACGACAACCTTCAGTCATCAGGATACCAGTGCCAGGAAGACCTGTTGGGTGGTACTGAACGAATTCCATATCACGTAGAGGAACGCCGTGACGGTAAGCCATCGCCATGCCATCGCCCGTTACGATACCGCCGTTGGTGTTACAGTGGTAAACGCGACCTGCGCCACCCGTTGCTAGTACGACAGACTTCGCCTTAATCGTAACCAGTTCACCTTCAGACATATGGATTGCAATCAGACCTTGTACTTCACCTTCATCAACAAGCAAGTCGACAACAAAGTACTCATCAAAGCGCTTGATGTTGTCGTACTTCATCGACGTCTGGAATAGCGTGTGAAGCATGTGGAAGCCAGTTTTATCTGCAGCGAACCAAGTACGTTCAACCTTCATACCACCAAAGCGGCGTACGTTGACTTCACCGTTCTCTTTACGACTCCATGGGCAACCCCATTGCTCCATTTGGATCATTTCGCGAGTCGCGTTCTCTACAAAGTATTCAACAACGTCCTGTTCACATAGCCAGTCACCACCGCCAACAGTGTCGTTGAAGTGGTTGTCTAAGCTATCTTCATCCTTGATAACTGCTGCTGAGCCACCTTCTGCAGCAACCGTGTGGGAGCGCATTGGGTAAACTTTAGAAATAAGTGCTACTTCTAAGTCCGGGTTTGCTTCAGCCGCTGCAATAGCAGTACGAAGACCAGCGCCGCCTGCGCCGATGACTGCGATATCTGTGGTGATAATTTGCACAGTTATCCTCCAGTGTGTGATTGCGGAAATCCGCTTGTTATTGTGAGTGTGAGGGAAGGGTTTTAAGGCAATCCCTCAAAAGTAGTAGGGTTAGTGTAGGGGAGCCTTATGGCAGAAAAATTGATGTATTTGGGTTTTTTCTCCGGTAATGCACACAAGAGCATAGAAATTCTAGGTTATGTGACTGCTATCACGGCACGAAACGGTTGAGGGATAAACGTAAACTCGCTCAATGTTACATAGGTGTTGCACGACATTACCCTCATTGATAATAGGATTAATTGTGAGTGTTTTTTGTACTGTGGAACGTGAAATGCTTGCTTCAGTTTTAATCGAGTTTTATTCGTATTTAGACGGATGAAATTAAGAGGAATCCCCTATCGATGAACTAGGCAAAGCGTGCCAAAATTGCTATTTTCCTCGCTCACCAATGTATTGAGACTCTTGTTATGCAAACGACCTGGCAACCTACCGCTTCTATGGAACAACTTCGTCAACGTGCTGCGTTGATCACCGCTATTCGTCAATTCTTTGCCGAGCGACAGGTGATGGAAGTTGACACGCCAGCCATGAGCCACGCCACGGTGACCGACATTCATTTGCATACCTTCCAAACAGAGTTTGTTGGACCGGGTTATGCCGACGGCAGCAAACTGTTCTTTATGACCAGCCCTGAATTCCATATGAAGCGCTTGCTAGCAGCGGGCAGCGGCTGTATCTACCAAATCAACAAAGCGTTTCGTAACGAAGAGAATGGTCGTCATCACAACCCCGAGTTCACTATGCTGGAGTGGTACCGCATCGGCTTTGATCACCACAAGCTGATGGACGAGATGGACGACCTGCTGCAACTGGTGCTGAAGTGTGGCGCGGCAGAACGTACGACTTACCAGCAAGCTTTTATTGATGTGCTAGGCGTGTGCCCATTAGAAGGCTCGATGCAAGAGCTAAAAGTGGTCGCGGCTAAGCTAGGGCTAAGTGACATTGCCGAGCCTGAAGAGGATCGCGATACCTTGCTGCAACTGCTGTTCAGCATTGGTGTCGAAGCCAAGATTGGTCAGCAAGTGCCAGCATTTGTTTATGACTTCCCTGCATCGCAGGCGGCGCTGGCCAAGATCAACCCGCAAGACAACCGAGTGGCGGATCGCTTTGAGGTGTACTTCAAAGGTATTGAGTTGGCGAACGGCTTCCACGAGCTGGATAACCCGAAAGAGCAATTGGCGCGTTTTGAACAAGATAATGCTAAGCGTCTGGAAATGGGCTTGAAGCCACAGCCGATTGATTACCACTTGATCGGCGCATTAGAGGCGGGCTTACCAGAGTGCGCAGGCGTGGCGCTCGGCGTTGATCGCCTGATCATGTTGGCATTGGGTTGTGACCATATCGATCAAGTGACCGCTTTCCCATTCCCTATTGCTTAAGGATTGACGATGAACCTGACCGCTGCCCGTTTAGTATTGCTTAGCTACGCGACATTAATAGCGTACTTGTCTTTGAGTTCAGGAGAGTTGCAAGATTGGGGTAACATTGCTTACTTGGACAAGATGCAGCATGCGATGGCATACAGTGGTTTTGGTTTCTGGGCAGGCTTCTGTGTCGCAAATTGGCGTCAGCGTTGGATTGTGGCACTGAGTATTTTGTTATTCAGTGCTGTGATTGAAGTTTTACAAGGTTATGTGGGGCGCCAAACATCTTGGCACGACTTGATTGCGAACTCGATTGGCATTCTAACTGGTCTGCTATGTTACCGTATTTGGAGCCTCTATCGACCTAGGTTGGTGAAGTCGCTATACTCGATTCGATAATGAAGAGGGAATACGATAACCATGAAAACGCGCGACAAAATCGTCTATGCCGCACTGGAGCTGTTCAACCAACATGGTGAGCGCAATATCACAACCAATCACATTGCTGACCATATTGAAATTAGCCCAGGCAACCTTTACTACCACTTCCGCAATAAGCAAGAGATTGTGCGTGAGATCTTCGCGCTTTACTCTGCGGAATTGCTAGAACGCTTTACCCCAATTCAAGGTTCTCAAGAGAGCCTGACCATGCTAAAAAGCTACCTCGACTCGATCTTCACTTTGATGTGGAAGTACCGTTTTTTCTACGCGAACCTCCCAGAAATCCTTTCTCGAGACGAGCAACTACATGATGAATACATTGATGTTCAAGAGAAGTTGCAAGCCAACCTCATTGCGATCATGCAAGAGTTTGTGTCTTTGAAGCTGTTGAGTGTTGATCAAGAGCAGCTAAAATCACTGGTTTGTACACTGCATCTTATCGCGTGTAGTTGGTTAGCTTACCAATCGGCGATGTCACCAAAGACTCAAATCACCGAGCAAATGGTGAAACAAGGCATGCTGCAAATGCTTAACGTCGTTAAGCCAGTGGCGACCGAGCAGGGTATGGAGCAATTGCTACTGCTTGAAGAAGCGGTGAGCCGACTGCACAGTTAATACTATTTTCCCTCCTTATTAAATCTAGAAAATGAGAGTATGGCTCTACGCTTAAAGTTTAGAGCGCAGCTCTCATTTTCAGCTCCTTCCTTGAGTTGACTTGCTGTGTTCATTTCGCACAATAGGATTCATGCACCCTAAAAGCATCCGTTGGGGTATGACTCTCGATAAAGGAACTATCGTTCAATGAACTACGACATTTTTAATGGCGATGCCGACGGCATCATCGCATTGCTGCAATTGCGTTTGGCGGACCCTATTGGCGCTGAATTGGTGACGGGCGTAAAGCGCGATATCAAGCTGGTGGAAAAAGTGGAAGTGCAAGCGGGCGATGAGCTAACAGTGTTGGACATTTCAATGGAAAAGAACATGGTAGGTCTGGAGCAAGCTTTGGCTCAAGGCGCGCATGTTTTTTACGCCGATCATCATAAAGCGGGTAAGATTCCTCAACACGGGAATTTGGACGCGCACATCGACCTTGATGCCAACATGTGTACCGCTTTGATTGTCGATCAGTTGCTGGCAGGGCGATTCCATACTTGGGCGATCACTGCGGCTTATGGCGATAACTTGATTACTAAAGCCGATGCGCTGGCAGATAAAGCTGGACTCAGCGCAGAGCAAAAAGCGCAGTTAAAAGAACTTGGTACACTGATTAACTACAACGGTTACGGTTCTAAAGTCGATGACCTTCATTTCCACCCGGCGGATTTGTACCAAGCGTTAAAGCAATACGTTTCACCATTCGATGCGATTGCAGATAAAGCCTCACCTTACTACCAATTGCAATCGGCTTATCAGCAAGATATGGATGCGGCACTCGCCGTCCCTGCGACTCATGAAAGCGCTAAGCTTAAGTTGTTTGAATTGCCAAACAATGCGGCATCACGCCGAATCAGTGGTGTTTATGGCAACTGGCTTGCAAACCAAAATCCAGACTCTGCACATGCGGTGTTAACGGAAAATGCCGATGGTACTTACACCGTTTCTCTTCGTGCCCCGCTGAATAACAAGCAAGGGGCCGTGGCGGTGTGTGGGCAGTTTCCAACGGGCGGTGGTCGAGAAGCTGCCGCGGGCATCAATGCACTAAGCAAAGACGATGTCAGTGCTTTCATTGACGCAGTAGAGACTTACTACGCCTAGCATTGTTCTGAATGCGAATACGATAAAGGAGCCGAGTGGCTCCTTTGTTTTTGGGTTTCGTTATGGCACTGCTTAGCGCCGCGATGATAAACGGCTGCTATAAACGCTTTAACCAAGATTTCGGGTTCTGCGCTTCACTGTTACGGCGAATCTCGAAGTAGAGTGAGGCACGGTCTTGACCTCCGGTATCACCCGCTAGGGCAATCACTTCACCCGCAGTCACCTTATCGCCTTCTTTCTTAGTTAACGCTTGGTTGTAGCCGTAAAGTGTCATGTCGCCTTTGCCGTGGTCGAGCAGTACCACTAAGCCATAGCCACGTAAGTATTCGGCGAAAACGACAGTGCCTGGGTACACCGCTTTAACTTGTTGACCGTAGCTGGCGGACAGCACCATTCCTTTCCAGTTAACTTGACCGGTTTGTTTGGTGCCGAAGTTATGCAGCACGCGGCCTTTCAGTGGCCATGGCAGTTTGCCGCGCTGTTTCGCGATACCATCCATTGGTACTGCGTTACGTTTCGCGGCTTTGGCAATCTCTGCTTTTAGACGGGTTTCGTTGCGTTGTAATTCGGCTAGGTAACGCTTGTCGTCTTTGATGCTCTTTTGAATCTTGTTCAGCGTACCTTTACGTTGCGACTGTGTGCTTGCCAAAGATGAGCGCTTTTCCGATTGCTGCTTAAGCAAGGTTTCAATTTGTGCTTTCTCTAGCTCAAGCTGATTCTTGTTGTGTGCCAACTCTTGGGTCGTTTGGGTGATCGCATCAATGACTTTTGCTCGCGCTTTAGCGAGGTGCTGGAAGTACTGGCTGATGCGGTCTTCCTCTACGCCTTCATTAAGAAGGTGCCCATTGGCCTTGGCTCGCTCGGTCACATAGTAGGTTTGCAGCAACTGCTTCAGCTCTTCTTCTTGCGCCTGACGCTGAGCTTCTTGCAGAGCAATCTTCTCTTCCAACTTATTGATGTTTTGATCGGCTTGCGCCAAGTCGGTTTTGGTCTGTTTGATCTCGCGTTCTAATTTAGAGATACCAAGTTCTTGGTTTTTCAGCGACTTTTGCAGATCGTTAAGTTGCTTTTCTTGAGAAGTCAGCGATTTTTTCTGGCGATTGATTTCGCTAGATACGCCTTTGAGCTCTTGCTGGCTGGCAGCAGAAGAGGTGAGGGGATATGTGGCAGATAAAGCACAAGTTAATAAAATAGCCGAGCGTAGCACTGGGTGATTTTGTTTTCGCACTTGAGAGTTACCTACCACATTATTGTCAAAGGATCAGATGACGATTAAATACCATCCCCGTGGATAAAGCTTTGCGATTTGCCATTAAAGCCTTGATCCATATCGAGAGAAGGTTTGTCCGTTTTCGGACGACCAACAATTTTTGCAGGCACACCAGCCACGGTTGTGTGTGGCGGCACTGCTTGCAATACCACGGAGCAGGAGCCAATTTTTGCGCCTTCGCCCACTTCGATATTGCCAAGAATCTTTGCACCTGCGCCGATCATTACGCCTTCGCGAATTTTCGGGTGACGGTCACCGCATTCTTTGCCGGTACCACCAAGGGTGACATCTTGCAGAATAGACACGTCGTTTTCGACAACGGCCGTTTCACCAATCACAATGCCGGTTGCATGGTCTAGCATGATACCACTACCAATGCGCGCTGCAGGGTGAATATCAACCTGACATGCAACAGAAATCTGGTTTTGTAGGTAAGTCGCAAGAGCGTGACGGCCTTGCTTCCACAACCAGTTAGCCACTCGGTAGCCTTGCAGGGCATGGTAGCCCTTTAGGTACAATAACGGCATTGAGTACATTGAAACAGCTGGGTCGCGATTCACCGTGGCACAAATGTCACAAGCGGCGCCGTCCGTAATCGTTGGATCAGCGGCAAAGGCTTCTTCTACCACTTCACGTACTGCCATTGCTGGCATGGAGGCGGTGTTCAATTTGTTGGCCAGAATGTAGCTCAATGCGGCACACAAGCTGTCATGCTTGATGATGGTTGCATGATAAAAGCTCGCCAGCATCGGCTCTTGCTCTGACATTTCACGGGCTTCTGAAACGATCTTGTCCCAGACTTTTTGTTTTTCGCAGTGTTTCATTCTCAATATCCTGAGTGGTTCTTCCGTGACCCGACAACTTCTATTCTTCTCAGATGAGGTGCAAAGGGCGGTAGATTGCTACTTTCCTTCGGCTTTTTTGTCACGAGCAAGTAAATCTTGCGCTGCCAGGCGTGCATCTTTTCCTTGATACAATACTTGATAAATTTGGTCAACAATTGGCATCTCTACGCCCATGCGCTGAGATAGCATCCAAACTTCCTTGGTGTTGCGGTAGCCTTCGACCACCTGACCGATTTCTTCTTGTGCTGTGTCGACGTCTTTACCTTGGCCTAGTGCCAAACCAAAACGACGGTTACGCGATTGGTTATCGGTACAAGTTAAGACGAGATCGCCCAAGCCTGCCATGCCCATAAAGGTTTCAGGTTGTGCGCCAAGTGCTGCACCAAGACGACTCATCTCTGCCAAACCTCGCGTAATCAGCGCCGTGCGAGCATTGGCACCAAAACCAATACCATCAGACATACCCGCGCCAATCGCGATAACGTTCTTCACAGCACCACCAAGTTGCATGCCGATAAAGTCGTTGTTTGCGTAAACACGGAAGGTTTTGCTGCAGTGGATTTTCTCTTGTAGGTCGGCAACAAAAGCTGAATCTGGAGAAGCCACTGAAATTGCGGTAGGCATGCCCATCGCTAATTCTTTAGCAAACGTAGGTCCAGACAGTACCGCTAGCGAATAGCTGTCGCCAATGATGTCGAACGCCACTTCTTTTAGTAGACGACCCGTTTCTGGCTCAAGGCCTTTGGTTGCCCAACAGATACGAGAATCTTCACGTAGGAAAGGCTTACAGCTGTTGAGGACGATACCAAAAACGTGGCTAGGAACCACAACTAACAAGTCACGGCTTGCTTGAACGGCTTTTTCTAAATCCGACTCAATAATCAAGCTTTCTGGGAAATCAATACCAGGTAGGAATTCGTGGTTGGCACGATCTGCTTCAAGGCGTGCCATGTGCTCTGGCTCGTGACCCCATAGGATGACGTTCGCGCCGTTACGAGCAAGGGAAATTGCCAAAGAAGTGCCGTATGAGCCAGCACCGATCACCGTCATTGCGATGTCTTTACCGTAAGCATTGTTGGTATTTGCTTGTGTCATGCTACCGCCTAATTGTCTTTCTACTAGTAGAATCTAGTCCATAATCGCTAGAGTTTACGCTCTCAAGGGGTTAGGAACTAGGAACTTTTATCAGAAATAAAAAATGCACATTGCATCGCAGAGAGGACGCTTTGTGCATTTTCTTCAGGTATATGACGTGTGCTCATTCTTTATGAAGGGCAACACGCCACTTACAAAACGTGAATTACGCTTCAGCTTCGCCTTGTTGAGCTTGCTGTTGTAGGTAGTTCATGAATAGTGCGTCGAAGTTAACTGGCGCTAGGTTCAGTTGAGGGAACGTACCTTTAACTACTAGGCTTGAGATAGTTTCACGAGCGTATGGGAATAGGATGTTCGGGCAGAATGCGCCTAGGCAATGTGCAAGTTGACCTGCTTCCATTTTCTCAGCAGTGAAGATACCACCTTGTTGAACTTCACATAGGAACGCAGTTTCTTCTTCGTTCTTAACAGTAACGGTTAGACGTAGAACAACTTCGTAAACCCCTTCACCAAGCTCACGGCTTTGAGTGTCTAGGTCTAGTTTAACGTCTGGGTTCCACTCTTTTTGGAACATTACTGGAGAGTTAGGCGCTTCGAAAGAAACGTCTTTTAGGAAGATGCGTTGAATTGCAAAGTTTTGTTGTGCGTCTTGTGGTGCTGCTTCAGCCATTTTTAAATCCTTAATAAACATTTGTTGGGTCTAGGATTCTCTAAACCCAGAAATATGGTTTGTCCTGAGACTAACTGAGCAAATCTACCTTGACTAGATGAAGCGCGTATTACGTGCAAAGCATCACAACTTAGTGCTTCAACTGCTTTCTATTTGCTCAGTTTATATAAACGAGGCTGGCAAAATTGTTTTACCGCGACCTTATTTCTTACCACGTACTAGTGGAAGGTTCGCTTCGTTCCATGCAATCAAACCGTTTTTCAGTAGGCTTACGTTTTCGAAGCCGGCTTTCGCTAGTAGGTTTGCACTTTCTTGAGCGGTTTGACCCGTTTTGCATACCACAATGATTGGGTCTGATTTACGGTTTTCAAGGCTACCAAAGTTACCTGCTTTGATATCAGACGGCAAAATGTGAAGTGCGTCGGTGATATGACCTTGTTTGAACTCATCCTTAGAGCGGATATCCACCACAACGCCGTTTTCACGGTTCATAAGGTGAGTCAATTGGTTTACGTTAATCTCTTTGTATGCAGCTGTCGCGGATTTCACGAGGTTCATGATAAATGCGACAAGAAGACCTACCCAAACCAAAGATAGAATCATGTTCTGTTGGAAAAAATCAATGTACTCTTGCATGTCTTGAGCTCTTGCAATGTTGACGGAAAAATAAAGCAGGAGTATAGCGGGGATAGTCGCCTTAGGCGAGAGGGTTAAAATTTTCTAACGAATAATTGAGATCTAAGCGCTTCCGGTGAGCCTCGTGCGAGCTGTGCATTCCTGCAACCTTATTATCGCTTCCTCCTATCAATTTAATTGGCGTAATTGACTTCACTTCTGGTCGAAAAAGCGCACAATGAATGACAACAAAAAGTTTTTCACCAAAGTATTTCGGTGGTCGTACAAAGCATCTTGAAAGTGACTATGCTTGTGGAACACGTTTGCTGACTAGGTCGGATTGCTTGCTAACTTGTAAGATAGCAACAATAAATCGCAAACATTATTTGATCTTAACCTACAGTTTTGGTTAAAAAGTGTAGTAAAATTACGCTAGTTTTGTTTCAAGGTTAGATGGAGCAGCGAAGCTCTACACCGAAAGTTACTTAAATTTGATGAGGTCATCACTATGTCTGCTAAGAAGCCATTGGCTCTAGTTATCCTTGACGGTTACGGTTACCGTGAAGACACAGCAAGTAACGCAATTGCAAATGCTAAAACACCAGTAATGGATGCACTGATTGCGAATAACCCTAACACTCTAATCTCTGCTTCAGGTATGGACGTTGGTCTACCTGATGGTCAAATGGGTAACTCAGAAGTTGGTCACACCAACATCGGTGCAGGTCGCGTTGTATACCAAGATCTAACTCGTATCACTAAGTCTATCGCTGACGGTGAATTCGCTGAAACAGCAGCACTAGTAGAAGCTATCGACTCTGCAGTAAAAGCTGAGAAAGCAGTACACATCATGGGCCTAATGTCTCCAGGTGGTGTTCACTCTCACGAAGATCACATCTACGCAGCGGTTGAAATGGCGGCAGCTCGTGGCGCTGAGAAAATTTACCTACACTGCTTCCTAGACGGCCGTGACACGCCACCACGTAGTGCTGAAAACTCACTACAACGTTTCCAAGACCTATTTGCGAAACTAGGTAAAGGTCGTGTTGCTTCTCTAGTAGGTCGTTACTACGCAATGGATCGTGACAACAACTGGGATCGCGTTCAAGTTGCTTACGATCTTCTAACTCAAGCTAAAGCTGAGTTCACAGCAGAAACGGCAGTTGCAGGTCTAGAAGCGGCTTACGCTCGTGAAGAAAACGATGAGTTCGTTAAAGCAACGGCTATCAAAGCGGAAGGTCAAGAAGACGCAATCATGCAAGATGGCGACGCAGTTATCTTCATGAACTACCGTGCTGACCGTGCACGTCAAATCACTCGTGCATTCGTTCCTGCATTTGACGGCTTCGAGCGCGCTGTATTCCCAGCAATCAACTTCGTTATGCTGACTCAATACGCAGCTGACATCCCTCTAGCTATCGCATTCCCACCTGCGTCTCTAGAAAACACTTACGGTGAGTGGCTATCTAAACAAGGTCAAACTCAGCTACGTATCTCTGAAACAGAGAAATACGCGCACGTAACGTTCTTCTTCAACGGTGGTATTGAGAACGAATTCGAAGGCGAAGAGCGTCAACTTGTTGCTTCTCCAAAAGTAGCAACTTACGACATGCAGCCAGAAATGAGCTCTCCAGAGCTAACAGAGAAGATGGTTACGGCTATCAAATCTGGTAAATTCGATACTATCATCTGTAACTACCCGAACGCAGATATGGTTGGTCACACTGGCGTTTACGAAGCGGCTGAGCAAGCTATCGAAGCACTAGACGAAAGCGTTGGTAAAGTGGTTGAAGCAATCAAAGAAGTTGGCGGTCAAATGCTAATTACTGCGGACCACGGTAACGCAGAGATGATGATCGACCCAGAAACTGGCGGCATCCACACTGCTCACACTAACCTACCAGTACCTCTAATCTACGTAGGTGACAAAGCGGTTGAGTTCAAAGAAGGCGGTAAACTGTCTGACCTTGCTCCAACAATGCTTTCTCTAGCAGGTCTAGAAATCCCTGCAGAAATGTCTGGTGAAGTCCTAGTTAAGTAATTAACTGACGATTCAGAATGATAAAAGCCCGAGCTCGACTCGGGCTTTTTTATGTCTGCGATTCTGTGTTTAGTAAGGCGGCGGGTGACTATGGTCAACAGACTCCAATTGAACCTGAGCTATTGTACTAGGATGCCAGTGCCTATGACCGCCAGAGCAGCGCCAAACCAAGCGAATCGATTCGGACGTTTCTTGGTGTAAACCCACAACAATGGTAGCAACATGATCGGCGTTGTTGAAGAAAGCAGAGCCACCATCCCGACGTTACCTTCACGCAGCGCGTACAGAATCAACGTCATACCAATCGCCATCGCTAAAAAGCCGTTTAATGCGGTGATGCTAAATACTTTCCAAGTGATGGTTTGCGTTGCACGCGCAACTTTAACGCCAATCACCCAGAGTACGCAGTGTGCGACGAAAGCACTGATCATACGAATTGCAGAAGCGGCAACCGGATCGACACTGGTTTGCATGACTGGTTTAGCAATGATGCCGCCCAGAGCTTGACACATTGCGGCAGTTAAACCGAGCCCGACGCCAATCCAAACGTTGCCTTTGATCTCTTCTAGCGCGTTGCTGGTTTGCCCGCGTCGACCATAGAAAATTGCCATCACTACACCGCTGAAGACCAAGGCGGCTCCAATCAGCTCCATACCCGTCATGCTTTCGCTAAACAGGAAGTAACCCAGAATGGCAGAGAAGACGGCATGACAAGAAAACAACAAGCCTGCTTGGCGTGGCCCCATGCGGTTCAAACAAGCGAATAACGCGGTATCGCCAATAAAGATACCAATCAAACCGGACGCCATCATCGGCGTAATGTGTTCTGCCGATACACTGAACCAGCCACCCGTTATCCACGCCATTGTGGAGAGGATTACTGCGGTACAACCCATACGCCAACGGCTATAGGCAAACGCACCAAGATGCTGAGCGGGAACAACAGAAATTAAGCTAGAAACAGCCCATAGGAAAGCGGCACACAACGCCAACCATTCATAACCCATGATTGCGAGACATCCTTGTAGAGCAGGGGAAGGGCTTTAATATGCATCAATTTATAGAGATGTAAAAGAGCATCTTACCGCTAATAAAAAAGCAGCTCGTTGAGCTGCTTTTGATAGGGAGGGTTATACTTTAAAACGACTGATGTTCTCACGCATGGTATTGGCGGTATCGTACATCTGGCGTGCGCCTTCACTGCCTTTAAGCGATTGTTCGGCAATCATGTCGGCGTCGTCTTTAATGCCTTGTGTGTTGCGGCTGATATCTTCACTTACCGCGCGTTGCTCTTCTGCAGCGCTTGCGATTTGCATCGCCATGTCGTTGATCTCAGTGATCGAGTTGGTAATGCTGGTTAAGCTGTCGTGTGCTTGCTGAGCGTAGTCCACGCTGGTATCCGCTAAACTGGTGCTGGTTTGCATGCTATTGACTGCCAGCTTGGTGTTGTTTTGCAACGTTTCGATCATGGTACGGATTTCTTCCGTCGAGCCATGAGTGCGCTGGCTAAGTACGCGTACTTCATCGGCAACCACGGCAAAGCCGCGACCTTGCTCACCAGCACGAGCCGCTTCAATTGCAGCATTAAGTGCTAACAAGTTGGTTTGCTCGGCAATGCCTTGGATAGTCGATAGGATTTGGTTGATGCTTTGCGTGTTGGCTTCTAGCTCTGAAATCACGCTGGCAGCATCACTGACTTGTTCAGCCAGTTCAACAATCGCTTCACGGTTTTTCTGGATGACGTTTTGCCCTTCCATACAAGCAGATGCGGAGTTTTGTGAAGCGCTCGCTGTTAGCTCTGCGTGGCTTGCTACCTCAGCAGCGGTTGCTGACATCTCATGAATAGCAGTAGCAATTTGGTTGACGTCATTTTGTTGATGTTCAACACGACCCGCAGCCATCGCAGATAGCTCATTTGCTTGATTCGCTTGTTCTGAAAGCTGTTCACTGTTCTCGACAATGCTTTTTAACATGGTCTGCATTTGTGCAAGGAACTGGTTCACGTGGGTTGCGAGTTCGCCAATTTCATCCATGCGCTCGATCTTGATGCGTTGCGTAAGATCGCCTTCGCCCTGTGATAGCTCTGAAAGCGCATCAGACAGCGTTTGGAGAGGTTGTAGCAAGCGAGTGATGATGTAAGTACTGATTGCCGCAATAATCAGGTACAGCACGATAGAAGCAATAGCCGTAAATGTCACTTGCTCAGAGACAGACGCAAATGCCATTTGTTTGTCTTGCACAATACCTAAAGACCAATCGGTGTTCGGCACTTTAGCTACGTAAATCAGCTTATCGCCTTGGCTGGGCCATTGAATCGTGTCTAGCCTTGCTTCGCCTGCAAGTGTCATCATCGTACTATGAGTTAAGGCTGGATTGAGTTCTGTCAGCGGTTTTTGGCTAAGCTTTTCATCTTTGTAAGCTACCAAGTTATTGTTGCCATCAACTAGGAATGCGAAACCGTCATTATCAAGCTGAATATTAAGGACTTCTTTGATGATGTCAGTTACCGCTAAGTCAGCGGCAAGCACACCTTTCTTACCTTGATTGAATGCCTTAGCAAAGCTAACAACAATGCTGCCATCGAAATCTTGGTATGGCTCTGTGATGATCAAACCAGATTTCGCCATCGCATCTTGGTACCAAGGGCGAGTGCGAGGATCGTAGTCAGAAGGCCAAGATTCAGATTTATCACCGTAGGCAATTGATCCATCAGAGAAGCCAGCATAAACCGATAGAAACTTACCGGCTCGCTTTGTCAGTAGCATCTCGCGATCGGCATCGTCACTGCCAGCGATGATGTTTTCATTCGCGAGCATCATATCGCTACGAATCGCAAGCCAGTCACTGATGTAGCGGTTGGTCGATTGAGAGATGTTTTGAATTTCTCGATTAAGGGTAGAAGTGGTTTCTTCGCGTAGTTGATTGACGGAAACCCAAGCCTGAACGCCACTAACAATGGCGATAATGACTGCAATCGCAATCTGTATTTTTAATTTGATGGTATTTCTCATTGTCTTACCTTCATAAAATAGACAAAAAGATCAACGTCACGAGTTGTGACTCCAAAGGGTATGAGACGATTCAAGCACTGATAGTTACATGAAAGGCTGTAGTGAATTTATCGACATTTTCTTATGTAACTTGAGGTAAATAGTGTGATTCTTATTCAATATGTTGATTATGTGGGTGGTTTTTAAGTTTATGAAATAGAGGTGAATTTCTTAAAACGTATCGTGAGTAGCAAGGGGTAAAAGAGGGATTGCCTGGGGCGGCGTCAACCACCCCGAAGCTAGCGTGTTAGAACAAGATAATCACAGCGCCATAGACAATGAACAAACCAACCAAACCGATAATCAACCCAACTTTTGCCATGTCTTTGCTTTCAATCAAGCCTGTTGAGTAAGCGAGTGAGTTAGGTGGCGTAGAGACTGGCAAAATCATACCGAGCGATGCTGAGAAGGCGACCACAACCAACAAACCTTGTAGGCCACCGATAGCAACCAGACTCGGCATAGAAGCCCCAATCGCTGCTGCAATTGGCATCAACAAGTTCGCGGTAGCAGTGTTGGACATAAAGTTGGCCATCAGCCAACACACGATCGATAGGGCGACGACGACCGCAAATGGAGACAGGGACTCATAATCTATTGCGTGAGCGAGGGCTTCTGCCAAGCCAGTTTTATCTAGTGCAATACCAATGGCGATACCACCGGCTACCAGCCATAACACATCCCAGTTGATAAGCTTGAGCTCTTCTTTGCCCATGATGCCCGTCAAGGTGAAGACCGCAAGTGGAATAATAGCGACGACATAGGTATTCATGCCGTGCACTTTGGTTGTCATCCACAGCAGGATGGTCATGGCGAAGGTGACGTAAACCACGATCGCGCGCCAGCTTTTCTTAAATTTACCATCCAAGCGCAGCTTCATTTCTGGTTCGCTAGAAGGGAAGAGCTTTTGCAATAAGAACCAAGCCAGCGTCAGTTGCACTAAGACAAAAGGCAAGCCCATCATCATCCAAGATAGGAAATCGATGCTGTTTTCTCCGGTTAAATATTGCAAGGCAATCGCGTTAGGCGGGGTACCGATTGGCGTTGCGATACCACCCGTATTAGCTGCAATAGGAATACACAAAACCAGCGCTTTGATCCCCAAGTCTCCTTTTGGTGCTGAAGCAACAATGGGACCAAGGAGTGCCAGCATCATAACGGTCGTTGCAGTGTTCGACATAAACATCGAGAACACGGCGGTGATCAGCATTAAGCCTAACATGATGAACTTAGGTTGAGTGCCAAACGGCTTGAGCAGCACACGAGCAAGGTTGTTATCAAGCTCGTATTTAGAGGCAGCAATGGCGAGAGCGAAGCCGCCCATGAAAAGGATAATGATGGGAGAGGAGAAGGCAGAGAAAATATCGGTGTAAGCAATTAACTCACCCAAATCATGCCCCGCTGGTGGATTACGAAATAGATGTAAGCCTTTGTCCGATATCATGATCAATTCAAGTGCGATGATAAGAATCGAAGTAGCGAATACGGGAACTGGTTCTAAAACCCAAAGTAGTGCCGCAAGAAGGAAAATAGCCAGAAGGCGATGTTGAATTAGAGTGAGATCGTCAATTGGAATGGCATCTATCGGCATCATTAAGACACCGAGTGGAATCAAAAAACACACCAGTAACTTGACCAGAGTGTCCGCACTCATCTTTGGCATTGGCAGCCCCTTTTATAATCATCCCTCGACGCAGAATAATTGATTGCGCTTTTAGGTACTTAGAGGCAAGTACGAGTTTGAAAAAGAGAGGCGAAATTTCGAACAGAGTTTTGCTTTTCGTCAATAAAAAAGCCTCCGCGAGCGGCTGTCTCTTGATCACAAGTCTAGTGCTCAAGAGACATTGCGAGCTCGTAGCCTTCAAGGATGGTTTGTAGTTTAAACCATCCTTCCCAAAGCACCTTTATTGAAGCTCTACCCGTCCT